>JACCXN010000075.1 GCA_013696965.1 Bacteroidota bacterium
ACGCCCCTTTTTTGCTACGAAGAATACAGGGCTACGCCCCTTATGCTACGGTAATAATGGGGCGTAGCCCTAAAATCTCCGTAGAAAAACAACGAAAATTTAAAAAACAGGGGCGTAGCCCTGAAATCAGATTGAGCCTATGGTATGATTAGGAAAGATATCAGGGCTACGCCCCTTTTTATCTACACATACATTTTGCTACGAAGAATACAGGGCTACGCCCCTTTTTATCTACACATACATTTTGCTACGAAGAATACAGGGCTAACGCCCCTTTTTAACTACACATACGTTTTGCTACGAAGAATACAGGGCTACGCCCCTTATGCTACGGTATTAATGGGGCGTAGCCCTAAAATCTTGGTAGAAAAACAATGGAAATTAAAAAAAACAGGGGCGTAGCCCTGAAATCAGATTGAGCCCATCAATGAAAATTTCGGGTAAAATAGCAAATTTCACAGCAGCTATGAGGCAGGTGGGGCTGCTTATTGGGCTGCTTTAAGAGTTGGGCTGATGGTCAGCTTTTCCAATTGGTAAGGTAAAATGAAAAGTAGTTCCTTTTCCCACCTCACTTTCAACCCAAATCTTTCCTTTATGTTTTTTAATAAAGTCTTTTACAAGAATTAAACCCAAGCCTCTAGATTCGTCCTTTTCAGGTTCTGAACTGTTTATGGCAGATTCATAGCTAAATAATTTTTCTCGATTCTGGTCAGACATTCCAATACCTGTATCCTTTATTGAAATCTGAATAAACGAATTCCCTTTTTTAAGAGCAGAAGCTATAATTCTGCCACCCTTTGGTGTAAATTTGATAGAGTTTGTTATAAGGTTTTGAAAAATTGACCTTATTAAAAACGGGTCAACCCGAACCCGAAACGATTTATCCACTTCATTAATAATTTGTATCTCTTTTTGTTTAGCATTTTCTTCTATGAGTTCTGTTGACAGGGAAACTAATTCATATAAATTTCTGTTTTGAGGGTCGAAGTTTATTTTTTTTGATTTTTGTTTTGACAATTCTACAAGCTCGTTTAGTTGATTGACTATTTTAACCGAAGAGCCATTGATTATTTTAGCTAAAATTTCTATTTCTTCTTGTTTAAGAGATTTAATATCGGTCATCAAAATTTCAGAAGTAGCAATAATTGAAGTAAAAGGATTTCTTAAATCGTGTGAAATAATAGAAATAAATTTGTCTTTAGACTTTGTGGCTTTATCAAGTTCATAATTAATTTCTTCAAGTCTGTCATATGCGGATTCTAAAACTTTAGTTCTTTCAATTACTTTAAATTCCAGTTCCTGATTAAGATTTGTTATTTCCTGCTGGGCTTTAAGTAATTTTTTATTTTGGTCATAATGTTCTCTCTCAGCTTTTAATATTGCCGTAACGTTTTGGCTGGTACCTATGAACTGATAGGCTTTGCCTTTTTTTAAAATTACTTTGCCTTTTACATGAAGGATTTTTTTTTCGATCTCCGCTGGAGTGTTGATACTGGTGAAAAAATCAAAGGAGCCGGTTTCTTTAACTGCAGTGTCGAAAATTTCTTTTGATGCTGCCCGGTCATTTTGATGAATTAAATCATAGGGTGTTAATGTCAATGAGCTTTTATCAGTCAATCCGTATATTTTATAAAACTCCGGGGATACTGTTATCTCTTTTGTTTTCAGGTTCACGGTCCAGCTGCCCATTTCCGCTATTTTTTCCGCTTCCTCGAGCAATTTTTTTTGTGTTATTAATTCTTCCTGGTGTTTTTTAATATTGGAAATATCTGTTATGATAAGGTTAAAAACACTTTTGCTTTCCAGACTCAATGTATTTATTGATATCAGGACAGGAATACTCTTTTGGCCCCGGGCACCGATGTAATATTCATCCTTTGCCGGATTCATTTTGCTGTCATTTAACAGATTTTCAAACCTGGATTTTGAGGGGGCTTCAATATAATTTATAAAATCATTTCCTATAATTTTTTTAAGGGGAGCGTTCACCATTTCAGAGAAACAGGAATTACTGAAAAGGATAATTCCATCCTCATTAAGGGTAACAGCGCCTTCATGCATTTTTTCCATTAAAAGACGGTAAATTTTATCCGCTGAGCTTTCTGTGTAAATTTTCCGGGATTTTCCTTCCTTAACAACAAGTGCATCAACATGCCCGGCTTTGATTGCTTCAATGAAATTTCTGGCCTCCTGTAATTTAAGCAAATGGTTAGCATTTTCTTTCTTTACATTTTCCAGTTCCTCTTTAAGTTCTATGATGTTTTTCTCCATGTTCATAATACTTAAATGATTTGCAATTCTTTCAAAACCTTCTCCGTATCCGACAAATCTCCAATAAACCTGACAACGGGTAAGGGGAGTAGTTTTATCAATAGGGGAATAGCAATTATTTCCTCAAGGAGCGCAAAGTCAGGCTGCTGATAAATATCAATAATTTCTAACTCATACCTGCCTTTGAGATATTTTTCGCAGATGGATTTAATATTTACAACAGCATGGGAAGAGTTTGGGTGTATGCCTGAAATGTATAAATTAAGAATATATTTTTCTTCCGGGGGGCCTTTGGGACCTTCATTAATATCAATATTTTCCCGAGTTTTCTTCGCCATCTAATTGAGTTTTTTCAAATAATTCTTATACAGTAAAATTTTTTTTATCCTCCTTCCTTCTGATTCATTATTTTTTTGATCTGATTTTTTCACGAAGCCTACCCTCTTTTTTTGGGATAGCCTCAAGGGAAATTCCATTATTTGAAATAGTAATTTTTTTCACACTCCTGGAATGGCCCATTCCCCTTGCTTTCAGAACGGTCAGCGTCCTATTGCGTTGCCCTTGCGTTTCTGCATCCTCAACCATGATCCACGTATCAACCAGGGATGAAATTCCCTCATCGCTTGGATTTCGTTCAATTAATTTCTCTGTAATTGCGGCTGTAAATATTACGGTTATCTGCTCCAGTTTTAAGTAATCTACAAACAGGGTAAGCATTAATCGAACACTGCTGTTTGGGTCTTCGTTCATTAAATTGGTAATAGGATCAATGATGACTATAGCCGGTTTTAATTTTTTAATTACTTCCTTGATGGAAATAAAATGCAATTCAAGATTTTGTAAAGTAGGCCTTGAATAGTAAAAATGTAAAAATTCTGATTTAACCTCTGGCTCAAGATCAATTCCTATGGAATTCATATTCCTTATAACCTGGTTGGGTGCTTCTTCGAAGGCACAAAAAAGAACCTTTTTCTTTTCTATGCATGCATTTTTTGCAAAGGAGGTTACAATGCTTGTTTTTCCTGTTCCGGCTGTTCCTGATACAAGAATACTGCTTCCAACATAAAAACCTTTTTTATCCAGCATTTCGTTCAAATCTTTAATTCCGGTAGAAATAATTTTTGAACTTATCTTGTGCTGGATTATTTCACTTATTATTGGGAAAACTGTTATGCCATTTTCTTCTATAATGAAGGGGTATTCATTGTTTCCGTGAAGTGTTCCCCTGTATTTTACAATTCTTAAGCGCCTGGTGGACACCTGGTCTTTAACACGGTTGTCCAGCAATATTACACAATCAGCCACATATTCTTCCAGGCCGTGTCGCGTGAGAAAGGTGTCTCCAATTTCAGCGGTAATTATCGCAGTTACCTTCTTTTCTTTTAACCAAATAAAAAGCCTTTTAAATTCTGACCGGAGCGTCTTGTAGTCCAAACCATAAAAAAGTGTATCCAGGGAGTCCAGAACCACCCGCTTTGCTTTAACTTTGTTTATTGCTTGTTCAATCCTTACGAAAAGTCCTTCAATATTATATTTACCAGTTTCTATTGTTTCATCGCTATTAATGATCTGTACATGTTCAAGATAAATTTTATTGTTACCAAGATGCGTTTCAAGATCATAACCAAGGGATTTAACATTTACCATCAATTCCTCGATTTTTTCCTCAAAAGCCATAAACACAGCAGGTTCATCAAACAACGTGATCCCGTTCACCAGGAACTCCATTGCCATCAGCGTTTTTCCACAGCCTGTATTCCCCAACAATAATGTAGGTCGGTTTTTGGGTAACCCACCCATTGTTAGATCATCCAGCCCTTTGATTCCGGTAGGGGATTTGGGAAGGGTGCCAGGAAAATTTGTTTTATTTATCTTTTTCATGAGGGTTTGAATCTTTAAGGAGGTAAATGTAACTCTTAAAAAGGCTTAATCCCTTAAAAATCAAAAAATCTTCTTCTAAAACAGCATTGTTTCCAACTTCTTATAGTTCTCAATATAGTAACTCTGATATGAAAATGTTGAGTTTTCTAATTATTTTTATGATAAAAGGAGTTTAATCTAAATGCTAACTTAAATGCTGTGTTGGCCAGAATTTGCAGTATTGAAGCCAATCATTTGACAAGCATTCGTTAAGGAATTTTTTATATTGTTCATAACTTTAGCTTCATTTTCTAACAATTGTAGTAAATCTTTTTCTTTTAATTTTGGCTTTTCTCAATTAATTGTGATATAAATTCTTCTGGCTTTTTAAGATTAAATTATTAACCAGTTGATAAATCCCTAATGAAAAAATGAAACTTGTGGATAAACGATTTTATAGAAAACATATGGGTGAAATATGGGTGGAAAGCAAACCAGGAGTGGGGCACTACTTTTAACTTCACTCTACCTGATGCTGAATAATAATTTAAAATCAGATATTTCATCTTTTCTGGGAGTGTAAATTAAACTGTGCTATTTAGTTTTATTATATTTGATTCATTAAGTAAAGCATAGTTGAGCAATGCTGGAGAGCAACTCAATAAGCAATAGCTTAATCCGATAGCATGAACAGAGGTTGATATTTCAGCCTCTGTTGCTGATAATTTTCTGTCTGTAAAGTTTTGGAAAGCGGTGGCTGTTTTTGTTTCTGCTTCACGTTATAGGTTTTCCGAATTTTAGCATTACTTACAACTATTATTTAACATCAACCACTTTTTTTGTTATGGGATATTTTATTAACTTTATAAAGGAAGGATTAGCATTAGTACATTTTGTCCTAATTCATTTATAAAAGCCTATCAATGGACACAAAAAGTAAATTATATGTTATTTCAAGGCCTATAATATTGGTATTTGCCATTATTTCTCTTTTCCTTGTATTGTTTGGAATGATGAATTTGAACCACCTGAATAAGTTTGAATCAAATATAAAATACATCAAAGAAATTTCTTTTGAACAATTAATCCTGCTCAATACGATTAAGCACAATGCCGGATTGAGAAAGCTAAACATATTGTATTATTTGTTCAGCCAAGATCCCATTTCCAAAGAGGTTTACAAAGGAAATATTCATAATTATCATGATGAAAATGAAGAACATTATAAAAAATTAAACACCTTAATAACAAATGAAACGATTAGGCAACAATTTGATGTTGTTCAAAAATCAAGAGGTGAGTATAATTTAAAAGCAGTTAAAACAATTGAATTATTCAAGAGTGATACAGGCGTGAATCCGCTTGAATATGAAAAAACAGAACTTAGGCCTGTTTATACTCATTACATCAAAAATTTAAATGACCTTTCAATACTCATTATAACCAATTCATCAGAAACCATCGCCGCAACACAGGAAGCAGTGGATAACAACAAAAGAATCATATATTTAATGCTTATCATAGGAATCCTGATTATTCTATTTTCCGTGAGGACTTTAGCCCGGGTCGTAAAAAAATTGAAATCAGATTATTCCTTGCTATCCAAATCACAATCAGCGTTACAGGTTTTATATAATGAATCAGAAGAAGAAGTTCAAAAACGTACCAAAGAACTCGTTACATTAAATATGGAGCTATACAATTTTAAGGAAATTGTAGAATTATCCGATA
>JACCXN010000076.1 GCA_013696965.1 Bacteroidota bacterium
ATTTCCATCCGTGTAAAAAGTAATTGGCCTGTCGCTGAAAATAACTGAACACTTTTAAGAGGAGTTTGCGAGCGGATCTGAAATGAACCATGCGAAGGATTGGGGTAGATCAGAAATTCAGAATTGAGAGCCGGCTCACTGAGACCTACCTCCATTGTTCCCCAGCTATTTACTTTAACCCACATTGCAGTTTTTTCCTTTGAACTTGTGGCTAATCAGGAGGTTTGATCTGTTCGGGTTCAGCAGGGGGGACTACAAATTTTTTGCGGGCAAATGGTTTGTGTTTATAGTTTAAGGCGTTGTAAATTGTCTCTACTTTAGGTACTGGTTCTGAGCATTGGCGGATTTTTATAGTTTGTCCATATTTGTTAACCATAGTGGTGGTTACCATTTTTTGCGTGTTCATTATTCTTGTTATATCCCGCCACTCATTATTGATTTCTTTTTGTTTTAATTGATATCTGATGGTATTTACAACTGTATAAGCGAGTAAACCAAGATGCAAGTGTGCCATTGCCGCATCATCCGTTTTATGGAAAACCGGACGGAGATCAAGATCTGTTTTGAGTGTTCGGAATGTGCTTTCTACTTCGCGTATCGTATTATAAATTGCCCATTGAGTTTGTTCTTCCTTTTCATCAAGATTCGTTCGCAACAGATATTGTCCTTCTCGTTTAGGCATGGGTTTTGACTTCCATTGAATATCTGTTACGATTCCTAAATCATTTTCGGCAACATTGATTTGATAATGTTTGTTTGTGCTTTGATATTTTTGTTTTACGCGTCCAATACGTTCCCAAATTTTATCTTTCTTTTTAGTTCCTCTTTTTTTACTTAGGCCATCTTTTATTTGTTGCAGTGCCTGCTCATAGCGCATGGTAAATTTATTTTTCATACTCTCTTCTTTGGCTTGTTTTGCCAAGCTGTGTATGAGTAAATAATTATCGGCGTCACCCGCTACTTTTACTTTTTGTAATGTAATTGGTTGTCCCTTTTTATCTTTTATAACGATAGGATTGCTATTCACTTCGGGAGAATATTTTTTTAATGAGGACCTGGCTACAACCATGTATTTAAATTGGTATTTGCGAAGCAGTAAAATATTATCTTCCGTAGCAATGCCAGCATCCATTACTATTACAGGTTTTCTTTCGGTAGCAGAAGTGCGTGCACTTAGTTCTTTTATGATTTGAAACAAGCTTTTACTATCCGTTGTATTGCCTTCAAATAATTGCGAGTATTTGATAAAGCCTTCGGTATTTACCACTAGGGCAAGTACAATGAGCTTACAATCACTACGTTTTTCTTTACTGCGTCCAAAATTTGCAATGGTGCTGCCTTTTTGCTGACCCTCAAAATAGGTATTAGTAAGGTCGTAAATGTAGATGGTGTCATGCAAATCAAATAACTCATTGGTACGTTTACTCAAATGCTTTTCTAAATCATCCTTTACATTGAATAACTTGTGACTGATGCCGTAGAGCTTATCTTTTGTAATTTTTTGTTCCGCATAGTTTGTTATTTCACATACAGCAGAATTTTCTTTTATCCATTGAGAGGTTCGTAATTCCGAAGCGGGGTAACTTGCACGGCTGATAATGTGTGTCAATGCAAGCTGTACTGTTTGTTCATCCCATCCTTTTTCCTCAAAAAATTCAACAAGTTTCAGTTGTTGTATCGCTTGGGCACATATCCATTCAGTCCCAACTTCCCGGATGTTTTTATTTTTAATGCTGTGGGTATCTATCGTTTCATAATCTCTGCCCTTAATAATATCGAGACGTTCCTTCTTTAAAATAGTAAGGAAATGTTTTTGCGCCAACGACTCTACAATTTGATCATCGGCTTCAAACATATCGCAAATGCC
Organism: Bacteroidota bacterium; assembly: GCA_013696965.1. NCBI lineage: Bacteria > Pseudomonadati > Bacteroidota > Bacteroidota bacterium. The sequence continues at coordinate 1,868 of JACCXN010000076.1, forward strand.
GGTACGCGATTGCTTTACTAATGCAGATATACGCTGTGCTAAATTTTTTCTTTGAGATTCATCAGCTAATTCATCTAACGTTCCTAATTGAACAATGGTGTGATGGCGTACAGTATTTTCGTGACGGTAACTTTCGCACAATCGGTAATAAACCTTATGCTCTCCTGTTGTTTTTAAATATTTTAATACTGGTTTAAGAAACACTCCCACAAATATAATTTGCAGAAAGATCATTGACTAAACCCCGGTTGTACTACAAACCAATTTCAAAATATCGTCCCACTAAGCATCAATCAATTACACTTTACAAACACCCCGTTTTTTGATAAATACCTATCAAATCGGCGCTTTTTTAACATCTCAAAAGGATTTGGCTGCAATGTGGGTTAAATGTGCAAAGATTAATAATAGAGTCTTTTTAAGTGAGTTTCATCGATTGAACTTAACACTGAACTTTAGTTTGGATTGAATGGATTATACTGAAAAAGTCGATGGCGTTTTCGCAAATAAGGCGGCTTTGAAGAGACTCTCTGCGGGGGCAGGACGGCATGTCAGCATCACCTTCCGAGCACAAGTTTATACATTTGGTTTCAACCTGGTCAGGTTTGTATATCAGAATTTCTTTCATATGAAAGAAATAATGAAATCTATTGGTTTAAAAAAGAAATTGTTAAGAATGCCTGCAAATCATAAAACCTCGACGGTTCTAGTGTAGCAGAGTAACGACTCCCGTTTTATTATACGAATTCCCGTTAAGATCCTTATATTTTATTGAATAGTTGT
>JACCXN010000077.1 GCA_013696965.1 Bacteroidota bacterium
ACCGCGGGCAGCAAAGTTAATAGAAATTAAAGGCTTTGCAATAGAGTACCTAGACCGCCACTTGAGGATATGCAATGTTATGCGGTCGGCCTTTCAACCTTTATAGAAAGTCACGATTAGTTGCGAATAGCACAACGTTAATGGATAATACTGTTGGGTGGTGCGTGAGGGTGTTATATCCTTTTTATGAGGGGAGAAAAAAAACAAAATTCTTCTTGTGGGAAAGGTGGAACCTTATTTACAATTTTTGGCTTTTGAGGGGAGCCAGTGCGAATTGGAAATGTGGTGGAACTATGCGTGGAAAGCGGCAATCAATTCAATTACCATGCATTTCTAAATTGCTTATCGCAATAATACTTAAGTACACTTGTAGCCAGTTTTTAATTTTTTTGCTCGGTCTATTACTTTAGTTACAAAATATTTTGGTTTGTGTGTTCTGCTATTATAAATAACACTTCCTTTAATGGAATCAACGTTGTTAGAAAGTTGATATTTAAATTTCATTTCCCCATTAATTTGTTCAATAATTTTATCATTTACTTCTATTTCAAATACGTTTAGTGTTCGCATAGCTGAAGGTGACGATTGCCATACCTTTCAGGTCAGCGAGCAGCTAATGTATTAGAAAATTCCGACTTTTCAAATAGCACCAAACCCGCCACTTTTAGCTATGCGATATTGGGCCCAGTGTCTTTATTTTTTCTGTTTTTTTAATTTTATTTCAATATTAAAATAATATTTTTTGTCTCCAATAAAATCAAATAACTTTTCATTCTTAACTAAGAATTTACTTAATTCATTTTCGTCAAATTTTAAGTAATCTGCTTCCACTAATAAATCACAAAATAGCTGCATTAGACTCACATGTTTTCTTTTTCCCGTTAATAATTTTACACAAAGTTCCAGTATGTTGTTATCCAATTTTAATATACGAGGTTTTTTTTGCCATATGAAATCATCTTCATTTTTATTTAATCCGTATAACGCATCCAGAATCTCATGAACTGCAAATCCAGAACCATGGTTTTCTTTGTATAAAGGTGTTAAGAATTCTATGGCTTCACAAAATTTTTTATTAAGGTTAAGGGCTTCGGCATACCTTAACTGTGCATATAAATCTGATGGCTCTTTTGTGGCTTTTTCTTTCCTGAAATTTAAAAGTCCAGCCCAATCTTCTTTTTCATAAAAATATGCATCTCCTTCCCAATCTTCTGTACTGTCAATTTCATCTTCAAATTCGTCTACAAATTTCATTTTTATTTTTTTAATTATTGCTATAATCTCTAGTTAATCGTACGATTCCTCAACATTGATCCCAACTATTACATATATGAACAAATATAAAGTTTATTGCCATTTCTCCTAACAGAAGGTAATAAATTTATATGCATGTCCGCATCTTTACCCCAAAGGGACACATGGCAAACCCATTAAAATCCTAAAAGAGATTTGGCTTCGTTTGACTTTGTGGAAAAATACAGATTAGCAAAACAGGATTTAGCTTGGTGTATTTGTGCCTTATTGGTAAAAAATATATTAGCTAAAGAGGATTCGACTAATAAAGAAAAAATATTGTCCAAAAAGATAAAGACACGAAGGATTCGCCAACTTCTGTGCTATTAATGCGTCTGCTCTGATCTACTAAGGGGGTAAGGTAACGGATATGCATATAAATTTAATAACTGAGATATAAATAAATAGTAAAAATAAAAAGCAGGAACTTGCGTAGGGAAATAGCTTTTTTGATTTTGCCATGTGAGAAAGCTAGTGTGTGAGTGGCAAAAACAAAAGTGCTATTTCTGCGATGGCAATTTTGTTTTTTGCGCGGGGATAAAAAGGATATAGCACGAAGCGATGGCATCTCCAGGTGTTGAAAGTTTGCAGAAAATTTCTTAAATGCTAAAAGCCAAAACAGCCAGAAAGTCCTTTGGAGATTGCGGTCCAAGAGGCTGCCGCATAACGTTATTTGCATATACGCAGGTGGCGATTATTGCACCGAATCAAAAACCGCGGGCAGCAAAGTTAATAGAAATTCCAGGCTTTGCAATAGAGCACCTAGACCGCCACTTGAGGGTATGCAATGTTAACTAAAGGCATTTCCCACTTGCTAAATAGCTACGATTAATTGCGAATTGCAGTGCAACTCTTATGAATAGTGACAGGGTTTCAGTGTGTAAGGGTGTTTTATCCTTTTCATAAGGTGGGAGAAAAAAACAAAATTCTACTTGGGAGAGGCGGAAGCTTATTTACAATTTTTGGTTTGAGGGGTGGTGGTGTGAATTGTGAATATGCTTACGACTGTGCATAGACATTTTAGCAGTTGTTAATTATTGCTTCTTAAGGAAAATCTTGTTTTTATTATTAAATATTGTCAGTAAAGAATCTTGTAATTCATATTTTCCATTATAATTAATGTAATTGGAGATTTCGTCATATCTACCATCGCAGCAAATTTTTGTGCATAGAGGAAAATCTAAAAATATTTCATCAGAACTTATTACAAAATCTTCAGTCCCGCAACCATTAATCTCTAGATTATAATTTAAGCTGTTTTTTGTTATAGTTAGATAATAATCTTTTTTTTGAGGATATATTGTCTTTTCTTCTGTTTCTATATTTAACAATTTCCATTTACCGATTAAATTAGAGTTAGGGTTTTGCCCAAATGTGAAAAAGAAAAAGAATAAAATTATAAGGCTTTTCATATTATGTAAAAAACAAAAAGTCCTATGTGTTTAATTTTTACCATTTGCATTTTCCTTGTTTATATTCTAAAACTCCGCTACAAGTTGCAAATCCTGAGTTTTGATATGTCTTGCCGTCACATCCGCATACAGGGTTATACTCGGTTGATAAGTCAGCCCGATGGCACCATTCAGGAATAGTTTTTACACAATTGTCCTTTTTACAAGATGTAAAAATCACCGCAAAAATTATCATTGTTGCTATTGTTACTGTCAATATAGATGGTTGTCTACGCATTTTCGCTAACTTCTTTATATAAGTTATTAATGGTAATTTAATTTAGACCGTTTCATTAAACAAATTTAACATTTATTTTGCTTAAAAAACAAAAAACGCAGAAACATGCGATGGGGAAATTGCTCTTTTGCTTTTGCCTTTGTGTGTTGGGCTTTGAGCGAGTGAGGCAAAAGCAAATGTGCAATTTTGCGTTGGCAATTTTGTTTTTTTGCGCGGGGGTGAAAAGGATAAAGCACGAAGCGAAGGGCTGCCCTGAACGTTTTAAATTTGCAGAAAAGGTGCTCAATGAAAAAGGCTGACTGTATAGTCAAATTGCAGCGGTGCGCTATGCTTTTAGTTAACGTTTCCTGCATATACGCTGGTGGCGATTATTGCACCGAACCAAAAACCGTGAGCAGCAAAGTTAATAGAAATTAAAGGCTTTGCAATAGAGCACCTAGACCGCCACTGGCGAATATGCAGTGT
>JACCXN010000078.1 GCA_013696965.1 Bacteroidota bacterium
CACTTCTCGACCCAGAAAATGTTAACTTGAAAAGGAAGGAAGTTGGATTAAATACAATAGAAGAATATATTAAAATAATGAATGACCGCTATTATGGAACAATTACAAAATAAAAGCCTTCCGCCAACACTGCATACCCTCAAGTGGGGTGCTTGGTGCATTTTGAAAAGTCATTACTTTCTATTATCTTTCGCTGCTCGGTGGACAGAAACGCTGCAAACCAGCCCCACCTGCGGGTATGCGGGCAGTTCCCGCTTGTAATTGAGCCTTACTGAACGGATAAGTATTAAATCCAACATAATCAATATAATATCCATTTGCGCCCGAACCTGTAATATTATCCACACCTCCCAGAAAAGAAGCATATTTGGGATAATCATAATAAGACAAACATGGCCCAATTATCTTTATTCCTGATTGCCCGAGTGCTCCTTTCATAGCTGTTGAAACTTTTTTAATATATTCCGCAATTGTTGCATTGGAATTGTATGGGCTAGAATAAGCATCATTAGGTTCATTGCCAATTTCCCAGTAAATAATATTTCTTGCCTTATTAACATTTATTTCATGAACAATACTCGAATCATTGATTGCATTTTGGCTTATGGATTGATCAGTTCTTATAGGAACCTGTATTATCGGTTCAAATCCCCTGGCCCTGATAGTATCTATTATTTCTAATAATACAGGGTTAGACCACATAGTGGATCCGTCATAAGCTTTGCCTCCTATGCGAATATATTTTACACCACTTGCTTTGATATCTGTCCAATAACTTTCTAATTGCCCACCATGTCCTAAAGATGGCATCCAATAATTTTGAGCATAGAATAGTTGGGAAATAGGCTGCTGCGCTAAAATTTCTTTTGCAAGCCCTGTTAATCCTATGAAAATCAGAAAGTAGATAGTTTTTTTCATGCTTTGGGGTTTTATTTGAGGAAATAAATATACAATATTAAATCTCACTTCCAACGAATATCGAACATTTTATAACATTCAGCTATTAAATACAGCTTTTTAGCCTTTTTTTACCGAACCGAATATTAAGGCAATATTTTTGAGTATTAAAAGTGTAATTCTTAAACAAATGCGTATTCTCCTTTTTATATATTTTCTATTGTTATACGTTTCATCAGCGCATGCTCAGCCTTCCTTTGAATGGGCAAGGAATAAAAGTTTTTCGCTAAATAGTTACGGATGGTCCATTTCAAATTCTAAGGATAATGAGGTATTTGTATCCGGCAGTTTTACCGGGCCATATCATCATCCTGATTCTACCGATATCGGCGGCTTTATTTTAAAATACGATAGCGCAGGCAATTTAAAATGGCAGAAAATATTTTATTCAAAGCATAAAGCTATCAGGGTAATAAATACAGTGGACAAAGCTGGGAATGTTTTTGTTACTGGAAATTTTAATGGCAATATGCAATATGAAAATAGTATGTTTACAGGCGGAGGCATGTATTTTATGAAATATGACCCGAATGGAAATTTATTATTCAGTAAACGACCATGCTTACAAGCTGTACCTTACGAAATTTGCATTAATCAAAATGATGAGATTTATATTGCCGGATACTGTTGGAGAGATTCTTTATTTGAAGGGCATACGATGCAAAAAGAAGCATTTATAGCCAAATATTCATCTGATGGCACTTTTTTATGGGTGAAAGAATTTTTTTGCCCTACTACTTCAGAAACTAATTTTGACATGTGTCTTGATAAAGATGGAAATATTTATACAACTGGAGATTTTTATGGTTTTCCATACATTACTGATTCAGTTCAAATAGCGACTTCAGGAAATGCAGATGGATATATCATCAAATATGATCCTAACGCCAATTTAAAGTGGGTTAAGACTATAAAGGGATTAGACCATGAACAGCCTAAAGCCATTCGAGTAAATAACAAAGGAGAAATCTTTATTGGCGGGAATTATGGCGCTTATGAAGGTTCCTCTGTTTCATGTTTTGATACGATAAGTGTTACTTCCCCTATGAATTGCTCAAGTGATCTTTTTGTGGCTAAATATGATTCTCTCGGCAATTGCCAATGGGTGAAAACTGCTGGAAGTAATGGTGTAGATATACTACGTGGGCTATATGCAGATAATAACGGAAATGTATTTGCTACAGGTTGCTTCGCTTCCTATGGAGGAGGTAATGCAGTATTCGATACTCAAACTATCTATTCAACAAACCCATACGGACCTGATATGTTCTTAGCAAATTACAACACAGATGGTAATTTAAAATGGGTGAAAGGTTCCTCTGGTGGTGGAGGTCATGGCATAGATTTAGTTGGAAACAATCGCAGTGATCTTTATGTTACCGGAGCGTTTGGAGGAAATTTTAATTTTGGTTCTTTTTCATTGATAGGTAACGATCAAGTATTTCTATTCAAGATCAAGTACGATACCGCTCAAGCATCCATTGATGTTAATGAATTATCAGGTTATCCATTTGCTTCATTGCTAGTTTATCCAAATCCAACCAATGGGGCTTTTCATATAAACTATAGTACAACTGAAAAAAGTAAGTTTAAATTAAATGTGGTAAATTTAAGAGGACAAGTAATTTATACTGAAACAATTTCTCATTTTGAAGGAGAGTACCATAAAACGTTTGATCTCGGAAAGCATTCCGAAGGAATTTATTTTATTGAAATTTTTAACGGAAAAAATAAAGTGGTCAAGAGAATTGTTTTAAAATAAAAAACAGATTGGATGGCAATATGATGCATTTTCCACTTTTTTAAAATTGTTTACTTTTAACAATCTTTTGTAGCGGCTCTCCAATTTTGTCGTTTTGTGATTTTTAATCCAATTCTTCGGTAAGATGCAAACCATTATAAAACCAAATTATTAATCCAACGTATCAACTTTAAAAGGGGAAATCAGCTCTTTGAATTTTGCCAAAGTGTGATGAATAGTGGGTTTGAGACAAAATGAAATGACGGAGATTTGAAGCTAATTAATAATGCAATAAACATTTAAAATGCATAGAAAATTTACTTATTGCAGCTGACAACGTGTCTTGTCCTGAAATAGGTTTACACTAAAAAAGTGTAAAATGGACAAAAAAATCATTCAAAAATCGAATAGACTTTTCAGCGAGTCGGAGAAACATGAAATTATAAAAGAGCTGTTTGCAAACCAA
>JACCXN010000079.1 GCA_013696965.1 Bacteroidota bacterium
GAGTTATTTGGTTGATAATCTACAAGATACAAAATTAACCCAGGCCAACTTACTGAAAATCAATTAGTTATAAACATACTTATTCACATAAAATTATTCTTAAATAAATTCAAAACAGTTTCTTAATATTAAAAATAATTACTCAAAGGTATTTTTTAGGATGAAATGAAAAACTAAAAGGTAATAAATCAGGTAAATTTTTCTTAAAGATAGTTTTAAACTGTATTGTAAATGAGTTTGAATTATTAAATATGAATATTTTTTGCATTTTCAAATTCTATGATGGCTCAGGTAATTCATTGTAAAATTTGAATAATTTACACTAGTTATCTAAAAATATTAACAGTCGGAAAACAATGTGAATGTATTTTTGAAATTATTTTTAACTATGGTGCTTTACATTTTTTGCTATTTTCGCAATTAATAAAAACATAAAAATCAATTATATTATGAATTTTGACTTAATAGTAATAGGAACAGGCCCGGGTGGCTATGTTGCCGCAATAAGAGCTTCGCAATTGGGACTAAAAACAGCTGTTGTAGAAAAAGCTGAATTAGGAGGAATTTGTTTAAATTGGGGATGTATACCTACGAAGGCTTTATTAAAAAGTGCACAGGTGTTTGAATATATTAGCCATGCTTCTGATTATGGTATTAAAGTAAATGGTTTTGATGCTGATTTTGGTGCAATGATAAAAAGAAGCCGTGATGTTGCTGAGGGAATGAGTAAGGGAATACAGTTTTTATTGAAAAAAAATAAAATTGAAGTTATTAAGGGTTTTGGAACCCTTAAAGGCAAGGATGTTAGCGTTAAAGATGAAAGCGGAAAAGAAACGGTATATACTGCAAAAAGTATAATACTTGCAGTTGGTGCTCGTTCAAGGGAACTTCCAAACTTAAAACAAGATGGAAAAAAAGTAATTGGTTACCGTGAGGCTTTGGTTTTGCCTTCACATCCAAAATCAATGGTAGTTGTTGGATCAGGGGCTATTGGTTCCGAATTTGCTTATTTTTACCAGGCTTTGGGCACTAAGGTTACTCTTGTAGAATATCTGCCTAATATTGTTCCTTTTGAAGATGAGGATGTATCAAAACAACTTTTAAAGTCATTTAAGAAAATGGGCATGGAAGTTATGACTGAATCAAGTGTTGAATCGGTTGATACTTCTGGCAAAACCTGTAAAGTAAAAATTAAAACAAAAAAGGGAGATGAGACAGTGGAATGCGATATTGTGCTTTCTGCCGTTGGAATAACAACAAACATTGAAGGAATTGGTCTTGAAGAAACTGGAGTTGCCACAGATAAAGGAAAAATAATAGTTGATGAATTTTATCAAACAAATATTCCCGGAATATATGCTATTGGTGATTGTGTAAAAGGACAAGCTCTTGCTCATGTGGCTAGCGCTGAGGGAATAATATGTGTTGAAAAAATAGCAGGACATTCCCCGGAAGCACTTGAATACAATAATATTCCAGGATGTACTTATTGCTCCCCTGAAGTTGCATCAGTTGGCTATACCGAAAAAGCGGCCAAGGAAGCTGGCTATGAGCTTAAAATAGGCAAGTTTCCATTTTCGGCATCTGGAAAAGCCTCTGCATCAGGAAGCAAAGATGGTTTTATCAAACTTATTTTTGATGCTAAATATGGTGAATTGTTAGGAGCGCATATGATTGGTGCGAACGTTACTGAAATGATATCAGAAATTGTGGTTGCAAGAAAACTTGAAATAACCGGAATGGAATTAATCAAAGCTGTACACCCACATCCTACTATGAGCGAGGCTATTATGGAAGCTGCTGCTGCTGCCTATGGAGAGGTAATTCATTTATAATTTTAATACCCATCATAAAAAAAGGCGCTTAATGCGCCTTTTTTTATGATGCTAAAGCATGCTAATCACAATTGCTTTCTGACATTGCAACCATTATTTTTTCCATTTTTGATTTCATTTCTGCTGGAGAGCAGGTATAATTGTTGGCAATCATTGCAAAGGCAATTAGGTTTCCGCTTTTGTTGTTAACGTATCCCGTATAGCTTCTTACCCGGTTAATATAACCGCTTTTTGCTCTTAAATTATTTCCGGCGGATGTTCCCTGGCAAATATTTGCAATTGAACCGCTTATTCCGGCTATTGCAAGGGAATTGTAAAAAAATTCGAATTCAGAAGAACCTGTCATGTATTTCATTACCTCTGCCAATTGCTTTGCAGTTATTCCATTTGCTCTTGATAATCCGCTTCCATCTGCAATAAACATACCTTGTGTATCTATTCCCTTTGATCGCCAAAATTCGGTGAGTGCTTTTGCGCCTGCCTGGGATTCTCCTGATTTTAATTTTAACAAGCCAATGTGATTTAACAAATGTTCCGCAAAAAGATTTACGCTCTTTAGATTCGTCCAGTTTATAATTTCAATTAAAAATGGCGAATAAAAATCAGCAATTTGTATTCTTTTTTGACGCTTGCTGTTTGTATTTATTCTGTTGATCGTAGAGGGTTCACCCGAAATTTTCATGCCGTTTTTCTTTAAAACCTCATTAAAGGCAAAAGCAGCCAACAGGGGAGGCTCTGGCATTGCTCCTTTTACAAAAAAGGAAGTTCTTCCCGAAGGAATTTCTCCTCTTATTATTCGATGAGGAGAATTTGGAGCTCCGAAAATTATTGAATTATCTGAGGAAACAGAGCTTGCCTTCACTTCACTCTTTAGTTGCATATAAGGAATGAATGGTAAAATGTTTTTCACTTTCACTAAATCTCCAATATTTCCACTTGAAAATTCTATTTCATATACATTATCAAATACAGATAAGCCACTGGAACAAGCTCCATAATAATTTCCAATATCTCCCCAGGTCCATGTGGATGGAATTAATTCGCCTGAAAAAATTTCATCATCTCCTACAATTGAACCATTTATTCCAGAAATTCCTGATGCGAATACAGCATTAGTCCAACTGGTCAAAAATTCAAACCTGTTTTTGTTAAATAAAAAGGATGACCCAATGGATGGATCTCCTCCCCCTTTAATGTATAAATTACCTTGTAATACACATTCAGAATCTATGTATCCATCATATTCCAATGTAGTTTTAAACCGGTGCTTACTCCCGAAAAGCTCAAGACTTGCAGCTGTTGTAACTGCTTTCATAGTGGAAGCAGGAATAAGACTTTGATTGGAGTTGTATTCAATTAATACTGTTCCTGTCTTAGTATCAATTGCATAAAAACCGAAAGAACCGTTTTTTAAATCCTTATCAGCACCCGTTTTGTTGACAAGTTGCTGTAATACCAGTTGTTTATTTAAAAGGTTATCCTTGCTTTGTTGGGAAAGCAAAGGACTTATAACAAAAAGGAAAATAACACTTATTACAAAAATAATCCGCACGCAGGTAGGCTTTTTAAATCTTCTAAATTTATAAAATAAAATTTGTTTTTCAACGGTTATAGAATTCTAAAATTGTAAATTCGCAGGTAATAGATATAAAATGTGTGGCATTACAGGAGTTTATGCATTTCAACCAGGAGCTGAAGATTTCTTATCAGGAATTGATTCCTCCGTTTTTACCCTATCCAAAAGGGGGCCGGATAGCCATTGTGTTTATAAACATAATAAAATTGCTTTAGGTCATACTCGTCTTTCAATAATTGATACTTCCGAAGCAGGAATTCAACCATTTACAGATATTTCCGGAAGGTATACAATTGTTTTTAACGGTGAATTTTTTAATTTTAAAGAACACAAAGCAAAATTAATTAAAGCCGGAGTAACATTCAAATCAGGCACGGATACTGAAGTATTACTTTATTTATACATTTCGGAAGGTGTAAAATGCCTAAATAAAATAAATGGTTTTTTTGCCTTTGCAATTTATGACAAACTGGAGGATTCTTTATTTATAGCAAGAGACCGATTGGGAGTTAAACCTCTTTATTATTCAGTTGATCAAAACAGGTTGATTTTCGCATCAGAAATGAAAGCGATGATGGCGTATGGAATAAAAAAGGAAATTGACCAGGTGTCCTTGTTTACTTATTTTCAATTAAATTATATTCCTGCTCCACATTCTATTTTTAAGAATATCAAAAAATTAGAGCCTGGAAATTACCTTATCATTAAAAATAATGAGGTTTCTTTTGCTACCTATTATTCAATTAAAAAAGAAGAAAAAAAACCAGAACTAAGTTATGAAAATGCAAAATCAGAATTAATTGATTTACTTGAAGATGCAGTTCAGAAAAGACTAATTTCAGATGTACCATTAGGAGCATTTTTAAGCGGTGGGGTTGATTCTTCAATAATTACAGCCTTAGCCAGTAAGCATACACCTCATCTTAATACATTTTCTATTGGATTTAAAGATGAACCTATGTTTGATGAAACATATTATGCAGAGCTTGTTGCCAATAAATACAAAACAAACCATACCGTTTTTTCATTAAGCAATGAGGACCTTTACACTCACTTATTTGATGCACTTGATTATTTGGATGAACCATTTGCAGATTCATCAGCATTAAATGTTTTCATCCTAAGTTATCTAACAAAAAAACATTTAACAGTGGCTCTTTCAGGAGATGGGGCTGATGAACTTTTTGCAGGATACCATAAGCATTATGCAGAATATAAAGCAATGCAAGGTGGACTTTCAGCTTCCTTGGTAAAATCTGCTGCTCCTCTTTGGGAATTACTTCCAAAATCCCGCAACAATATTTTTTCCAATAAAATAAGACAGTTGGAAAAGTTCAGCAAAGGACTTAACTTGACAAGAAAAAACAGGTATTGGAAATGGGCTGGTTTAATGGATGAGAAAGCGGCCTTGTTTCTTCTGAACATTAAAGACGAGCAACTAAAGGAATTTTTTGAAAGAAAAAATAAAATTTTAGAACATATAAACCAGGATGGCGATTTCAATGAAATACTCCTCACGGATTCCACTTTGGTTTTGCCAAATGATATGCTTGTAAAGGTAGATATGATGTCAATGGCAAATAGTTTAGAGGTTAGATCACCCTTTTTGGATTACCGCGTTGTGGATTTTGCTTTTTCTTTACCTGCTTCATTTAAAATTAACGATAAACTAAAAAAACGAATACTTCAGGATGCCTTCCGACCTTTTTTACCCCAGGAATTATATGCAAGGCCAAAAAAGGGATTTGAAGTTCCCCTTCTCAAATGGATGAAAACTGGTTTAAAAAGTTTAATTGAAAAGGAGTTGCTCGAAGAAAATTTTATCCGTCAGCAAAACATTTTTAACTTTGAGTCTGTTAAAGGATTATTAAAAAAACTTAATTCACCCAATCCAGGGGATTCTGTTGCCAATATTTGGGCTTTATTGGTGTTCCAATATTGGTGGAAAAAATACATGAACGATTAATTTTTTAGATTTAGCAATGTTTTACGAATTTAACGGATATATACCAGTAGTTGATGAATCAGCTTTTGTTCATCCCCAGGCCTCAGTAACAGGGAATGTAATTATTGGTAAAAATGTATATATTGGTCCTGGTGCTGCCATTCGGGGTGATTGGGGACAAATTGTAATTGAAGACGGTTGTAATGTACAGGAAAATTGCACAATACATATGTTTCCCGGTGTTACAGTTACCCTGCATAAGTCCGCTCACATAGGACATGGTGCTATAATACATGGAGCAAGCATTGGAGAAAATTCATTAATAGGAATGAATGCAGTAATTATGGATAATGCACAAGTAGGGAATAATTGTATTGTTGGTGCATTGTGTTTTGTACCAGCTGATATGAAAATACCCGAAAGAAAAGTGGTGGTAGGAAATCCCGCTAAAATAATAAAAGAGGTAAGTGATGAAATGATCCAATGGAAAACCAAAGGGACAGAATTGTATCAGCAACTTCCGAATGATTGTTATAGCAGTCTTAAACCTTGCGAACCTTTAAGAACAATGCCATCAGACAGACCAAAACAACAAAATGTATATAAAACCTGGAATAAATCAAAAAACAAATTAAAAATTCTTCATATTGCCGAGGAGGAAAATTGGGAAAAATCAACTGAATCAGGGTTTTATTATAATGATTCCTTATCTACAGAGGGTTTCATTCATTGCTCACTTGCTGAAGACTTTGAAGAAACAGCAAACCTTCATTATAAAAACAAAAACAACCTTCTCGTTCTTTGCATTAATGGTGAAAAGGTTAAACCAGAAATAAAAATGGAAATGGCCTTAAAAAGAGGTAAGTTATTTCCACACATTTATGGTCCAATAAATGTGGATGCTGTAGAAAGTGTTCTGGCATTAAAAATGGATGAAAACGGATTATTTATACTACCTAAAAATTTAATGTTATGAGAATATCAATCCTACTAACCCTTTTGCTTTCATCCTTAACTATACAAGGACAAACATTTATAAAAAGCTTTACTTTTGATGGTGTTGTAAGAAGCTATAGAATTTTTATTCCTTCCAATTATGATCCCTTAAATGAATATCCTCTTGTTTTCAACCTGCACGGGAATGGTTCAAGTGCAAGCCAGCAGGAGCCCTATTCACAAATGAATTTGATTGCTGATACAGCAAATTTCATAGTTGTATATCCTGACGGAATAAGCAATACCTGGAACAGTGGATTTAATGTTCCTTATAACTCTGGTACGAATGATGTAGGTTTTATTTCAGCACTTATCGATACGGTTTCTGCAAATTACACTATCAATTCTCAAAGAGTTTATTCCTGTGGAATGTCTATGGGTGGTTTTATGAGTTACCGTTTGGCTTGCGAATTAAATGGAAGAATAGCAGCAATAGCCTCAGTTACAGGTTTAATGTCGGTACAGCTTCCTCAAAATTGCCAGCAACAAAAAGAGGTTCCTGTGCTTCAAATACATGGCACTGACGATGCAACCGTATTATACAATGGAACATCCTGGCACACATCTGTTAATGCCACGGTAGATTTTTGGATTCAAAAAAACAATTGTCCAACAACAGCTATAGTTACCAACATGCCAGATATAGTGAATGAAGGTTCAACTGTTGTAAAATATTATTATGGTCCCTGTACTAACAACAGTGAGGTTGTATTATTTAAAGTTGAAGGCGGTGGTCATACATGGCCAGGTGACATTGCTGTTCCCTCACTTGGTAATACTAATCAGGATATTAAAGCAAGCATTGAAATCTGGAAATTCTTTAGCAGACATGAATTAGCTTTACCAACTTCGGTTATCCATACTAAATTAAGCAAGGGTAATAGTATAATTATTGCTCCAAACCCCGTAAATGATAAACTAAACTTAAGTTTTTCAGAAACTGAACAGGAGAAAATAATTTCTGTTTTTAATTCTAAAGCTGTGCTTGTTCACACTCAAACTGTTGCTCCATCAATTAGTTCCACGGCTATTGATCTTACAACATTCCCAACAGGTTTATATCTTGTTGTTATTAATAATGGTGAATCAAAGGAGGTTGTTAAAGTGGTAAAGAAGTAATTTCAAAAATATTTTTGTTATTAATAACCCAAAGGAAAGTGTTTTTTATCTTACTTTTAATAGAAAACAATACATAGTTATTTCGAATAATTTAATACCAATTGAAAATAAAAAAGAAGATATATTTTAAAAAAGTAAAATAGCTTTTAGTTCCCAACAACAATAAATTCAGCCCTTCTGTTTAATTGATGTTCTTCAGGAGTGCATTCAACTCCATCGGCACATTTATTAACCAAATTAGCTTCCCCCTTGCCTTCAATTGCTTGAATTCGTTTGGCGCTTATACCCTTCAAAATTAAATATTGAGCTGCTTCATTGGCCCTTTTTTTGGATAAACGAATATTGTAATCAAGCGATCCTTTAGAATCTGCATATGCAATTATTTTGATTTTCACATCAGGATTGGCTTTGAGAATGGCAATGTTTTTATCTAATGCATTTTTGGAGTCTACCTTTACCTGGCCTTTATCGAAATCGTAATAAACATTTTCGAAAACAAATTCACCAACAATCGCCCCTACTTTATTATCATCATTGGAGGCCTCTTTTGAATTATTCTTTGGATTATTGACTGCCAATAATGGTTCCTTCACTTTTTCCACTACATGTATAAACTTGCTTATACAATAATTATCAGTGGTTAGTTTTATTTTATGAAATGCCTGAAGTTCCATTTTTATCTCGTAAACTCCTGTATTTTCAAAGGTATGAGTTGTTTTTACTTCCTTTGCAGTGCTCCCGTCTGCGAATAACCAAAAAACATCGTTCCCTATTTCTGAATCCTTTACCCTGCTTTGGGAAGCATCAAAAAACACTTGGTCTCCCTTAAGTATGGTATCAGGCATAGTGAAATTTATAAATTTAACCGAATTCGGAGAATCATTTTGGACTTGTGTAATAACATTACAATCCTTGAATTCAGGTTCAGTTAAATAAGTAATACGGTAAATATCCATATCACCAAGGCCATCAGGTCTTGAGGATGAAAAATAAGCCTGATTGCCTACTTTAACCGGATTGTAAAAAATATCATCAGCCATTGAATTAACAGGTCTTCCAAGATTAACCGGTTTGGTCCAGCTTCCATTTATATTGTGGGTATAAAAGATATCGTATCCTCCAATTGTATTATGTCCCTTTGAAGAAAAATACAAAGTTTTACCATCTTCAGAAATAAATGGACTATCCTCATTGTATTTAGTATTTATTTCAGCTCCAATATTCTTTGCGATTCCCCAGGTTCCATCTTCCTGGAGAGTGGATGAATATAAATCAAGTCCACCCAGCCCACCTTTTCGTTCACTTGAAAAAAACATTGTTTTTCCATCTGAACTAATGCAGGCATGAGGTTGGTAACCCTTATTGGAATTGATATTTTCATTCAATTTTTCGGGTCCTTGCCAAATGCCCTCTTTTGTAAGATGAGATACCCAAAGACTATTGTCGCGAAAAGTAAACAGTTTTTGCTCGTCAGAAGAAAAGCCAACAACAGCATCATGCTTTGGAGAATTAGGAATTAATCCCACATATTTATCTGAAACAAGGAACTTTTGAGCAGGAGAAAAACCATTTTCCTCTTTTCGTGATAAATACATATCCTCAAAAAACTTGTCATCCCTGTAATCAATCTTTCCACCCAAATTGCTGCTCCTTCTGGAGGTAAACATCAATATGTGTTCTTCATTATTTATAACTGGTGCATAATCCGGGAATTTTGAATTAATATTGCTTCCCATATTTTCAACTTTCACCTTTTTATCCACAGCTACAGCAAATGCTTTTCCTCCAAAACACTGTGCAATGCGGAAGTTTAGTTCAGAAAACAATTCCTTTCCGGGTTTATTGTTTTTTACAAACTGCTTCATAATAGTATAATTTTCAATAGCTTTTTCAAGCTCGCCCTTATGCTGGTACAAATCACCCAAATAATAAAAAAGCTCCCCAATTGTGTCTTTAGGAGAATTTTTTACTGCTTTTTCAAAATAAGGAAGAGCTTCTTCCTTTCTGTGGAATGTATAATAGTAATTTAAACCAAGTTCATAATTATAATTGAAATTATCAGGATTTCTTTCAACCAGCTTAATTAATTTTGCTCTCGAAAGTTCAGGTTCACCTGCATTTGCATGCTTTTTTGATTGACGGAAAAGTTTATTATTTGAATGCTCCTTTTGATTTAGTGTATCCTGAGCATTTAGTATTTCCGGAGTGCAAAGCAAGATTAAAGCACTTAATGTGGCAATTATATATCGATCAAATAACATTCTATTTACTATTTTAAGTTTTTGCAAAATACCATTATCATTGGACTTTAGCAATAAAAAGGATAAAAAAAAGGATAAAATTACAATTCAGCCATTTCTTTTCTAACAAAATCCGCAAGTTCTTTAACATAGGAATCAGAAAAATCGAATTTAATACCTGCTGTTTCATAAATTTCTCCAATGGGTCTTGTATAGCCAAGAGCAAGGGCTGAGGTATAATCTTTTATTGCTTGTTTGGGGTTGTTTTTAAAATTCCTCCAAACTGCAATCGCCCCTAATTGAGCAAAGCCATATTCTATATAGTAAAAGGGTACTTCAAATAAATGAAGTTGTTTTTGCCAGATATTTGCTTTTACCTTTTCCATTCCACTCCAGTCTACTATGCTACTGTTAAATCCACTGTAAATTTCAATCCATTTATCATTCCTTTCATTAACAGAATGATCCGGATTTTCATAAATCCAATGTTGAAATTTATCAATGGTGGCAATCCAGGGAAGTGTTCCCAATACTTTTTCTAACTGTTCCCTTTTTGCCCTTTTAAGTTCATCTTTATCTTTAAAAAACACATCCCAATGATCCATGGTAATTAATTCCATACTCATTGATGCAAGTTCTGCTACTTCTGAGGGAACACTTTTAAAAGCGGTAAGCTCCAAATCACGTGAAAGAAAAGAATGAATTGCATGCCCACCTTCATGCACCATAGTAATCAAATCTCTGAATGAGCCAACTGCATTCATGTATATAAAAGGAACACCTATTTCATAAAGAGGATAATTAAAACCACCAGGTGCTTTACCTTTTTTAGATTCAAGGTCAAGGTATCCCATTTGTTTCATGATTTCAAGCTTTTCTCCAAAAAAGAGACTTATCCGGTTAAAGCATTCTATGGTTTTTAGTATTAACTCTTCTTGATTTTCAAAAGGTTTCAAAGCAGGTTTTCCTGTAATATCAACCTCTGTATCCCAAGGTTTTAATTGATCCACTCCAAGTGCTTGCTTTCTTTGTATATCCAACTGATCTAAAACCGGAGTAATATGAGTTTTAATAGCATGGTGAAAATCATAACAATCTTTTACCGAATAATCAAACCTGCCAAGTTCAGCAAACTTATAATCGCGGTAATTTTCAAAACCGGCATTCTTTGCTATTGTAGTTCGTATTTGAATAAGTTCAGAAAAAAGCTGGTTTAGCTTTTCCACATCCTGAGTTCTTCTGAAAGAAATCTTTTCAAAAACAATTTCTCTTATATTTCTATCAAGATCTTTAAGGTGTTTTGCCGCTTGTTGCAAGGTTATTTCCTTACCTTCTATCTCCACAGTCATTAATGCACTAATAGAACCATATTTTTGCTCTTCCGTGTTTAGTTGAGTGAATAATGGAATATTTTGTTCACGAAATATTTCTATTTCCTTTTTAATGGCCCTTAAATAAATGAAATATTTATCCTTTTCCAAATGACTTACAAAAGATGACTCAATTAGTTTTTTATTGAATTTATCATCATAAGGGGACATTCTTGGTTGAATTTCAGTTATAAAAAAATTGAAATCATCGGCAAGTGCCTTATCTGTAGTATCAATATTCATTTTGATATACCTCCATGCAGCATCCTCCTCAATTACCGCTTCAAGCTCACTCCTATCCTTTAACCAAAATTCTATATCTTCCAGGGAATTCAATTTCCTTGCTAATAAATCATCAAAGTAGGGTTGAATTGATTCCCATGAATTTATAATTAAATTCTCTGAAAGAAATGTCCTTCTTTTCTTAACAGGTAATGTTGTGGGTGAATTAGTCATAAAAAAATTATTATTAGTAATTAAAAAGCTCTTTGAATTTAAATTCAAAGAGCTTTAATATATGGTTATTACTTTATTATCATTATGCCCCTGTTTTTCTAACAGTCTGTGTTTTACCAGTTTTAGCTTTTGATGTTTTTGGAGTAGGTTTTACTGTTTTCGCTGCACGTTTTGCAGTTGCTTCAGCTTTATCCTTGCTCTCTGCTTTCGTCTTTTTTGGTTTATCTGTATCTTCAGCTTCCTTTTCAGTTGATTTTTCTTCAACAACAGGTTTAATAAGACCATCAGCCTGTAAAATATTATACCAGGAAATTACCTTTTTAATATCCGACACATAAACCCGGTCTTTATCATATTCTGGAAGTACTTTATCAAAATATTTTTTCAAGGCTTCAGCATCTGATTTGGAATCTATAGCAGCTCCGCCTTTTTCCTTTTCAAATATTTTTGTAAATACCTCAATTAAAGGCACATCTTCATTTGTGGTGAAAATGCTAATGTCCTGCAAAGAACTTACCTTTTGAGATGCATGTACTTGTAATCTTTTTTTCTCTGTTAAAGATTCTACTATTAATCCATTGTTCGCCTTAGAAATTATTTTAAATAATCCTCCTTGTCCTGAAACAGAAATATAATCGCTTAAATTCATATTGTTTTTAAAATATATTTTCACAAAAATAAAAAAAATAATCTTTGAATTGGTACAAACTTTTTATTTTATCACAGTTAACTTTCCTGATGAAGAAAATTCACCGCTTGTAAGCCTGTAAATATAGACTCCTGCATTAAGTATGCTTGTATCTGTAGTAATTCTGTTAAATCCTTGAGGAGAAGCCTCTTGAACTATTATTTCAATTATTTGTCCCATACTGTTATACAATATTAAATCTACAGGGGCAGGTGAAGGAAGATAAAATTCAAAAGTTACATCATTTTTAGTAGGATTGGGATAGCACTTACCAAACCATACTTCATTTTCATCAATAGGTTTATGATTACGGTTGTGGGGAATTTCAGTATCATATTTATTTTGTGCAGCAAACGCACTGCTTTTCAAATCAACTAAGTCGTCTCCTGCAATTAAGGCAAATGCAATGAAAGCTGTATCACCCGGAGAAAGGTAAAAAGGTCCTGTACTCATTACATCAATTATATCGTTTCCAAATTGATTTGCACCTGCTTCATTACGGCTTGTGCTAAGGGTAGCGAATTTTTTATTGTTTTCAAATCCACCTGTAATATCTACTCCTCCTGCTCCCCCGTTTATATTATCAATAGCATAATGAATTGGAGGAGCAGTTGAACTTAGCAATTTTATTCCTGCATACAATCCATTTGGCTCCAGGCTATAAGAATATCCCATTTTATTATCTGAGTCATAATTGATTCTGTTCACACTATAGTCCATTATGTCCCAATCGGCAAATATTCCTGCATACAGGTTATTTATTGGCTTGTCGCCTTTGTTAACAATATCATATAGAATAATTATATATTTTCGGTGTTCAGGTGAATTCCAGGCATAAGCATTATGATTGATTGATACATTCAATGGCGTTAAAGAAGTATTGTCATTAAATTTTCCTTCCAGGTTAATATCAGCGACCATTAATGGACTATCAGTAACTCTTAATATTGATTTAAAATCCTGATTGGTTTTTCCTTGCTCTCCCCTAACACAACTTGAAACAGCACTTTCGGAATTACCTACCATTAATCCTCCTTCATACAACAATGTAGGATTGTTCTTATAAGTAAAACCAAGCCCATATTGTTGTCCTTGTTTATTGTAGCCGATCTTGCCAGAACTTGTAATTGTAGTGCCAATATCATTAATTTTAACATTAATAAAATCAACATTTACCATTAATGTAAAGAAATAATCTGCTGTATAATTGCCGTCCTGTATGGTTACAGTAAATAAGGCTTCAGTATTTTCAGGAGCATCTTTTAATATAACAACACGAAAAGGATCTGCACTATTATTTACTGAATCAAGCGTAGGAATAGAGCCAAAATAGGTAGAAGAATTCAATACTTTAATGAAATTATCTTTGGCTTTTAAAGTTACGGATACATTGGAGGCAGGTGCAAGATAATTTTTAAAAAAACAGGAGATTGAAACTGTATCTCCGGCAATAAAATAATCATGCATGCTGCCTTTAAAAGTTTGATTGGTTAGTACAATTGAAGGGGTATTGGTTTCAGTGAGAGCGCGATAAATATTTATTCTGCCTCTGCCAAGTTTTGATTCCAGGGATTTTTCATTCAAACCATCTATTTTATCTGCGGTAACTTTTAATTGTTCAGCAATTTGCAATGCATTGTATGAAGGAAAATAAGACTTAACAAGTGCTGCAGCACCTGCTGCATTGGGTGTAGCCATGGATGTTCCTGATAATCCACCATAAATATTATCCGGCATTGTTGAATAGATGCCTTCACCGGGGGCACAAACATCTATGGAATATCCATAATTTGACCCTGTCCATTTTTTATCATTCGTATTGGTGGCACCTACGGATAAAGTGTTTGCATATGCAGCAGGGTAAAATTTTTCATCCTTGCTATTGTTTCCTGCTGCAGCCACTACAAGAGCTCCTTTATTAAAGGTGGCATAATTAATAATATCCTGGCCATACTGGCCTCCACCTACACTTCCCCATGAACAATTTATAATCTGGCAACCTTGGTTGGCTGCATAAACAATACCATCATAAGCATGAGTTAAAATACCATTCTGGTTTGACACCTTTACAGGCAAATACTTACAATTAAATCCAACACCAGCAATTCCTGTATTGTTGTTCGTACTGGCAGCTGCAATACCAGTAACATGCACTCCATGTGAACCAGAATTAATTTGAGGATAATTATTAGTTTCTCCCAAATTCCATCCACGAAAATTATCAATATACCCGTCATTATCATCATCAATACCATTAATAGGGTCGTTGTAGTTGTATTTGATATTTCCTAAAAGATCAGGATGATTAAAATCAGTTCCTGTATCCAAAATTCCAATTACAACATTTGTATCCCCTTGAGTAATATCCCATGCCTGATAGGCCTTCATAATAGCTAATGCATATTGAGAAGAAACATTCGGGTCATTAGGGGAAAATAAAAGTTTGGGAATATATAATGGCTCGGCATAAACTATTACCCCAGTTCTATATAATTTATTTATTGCCTTTTCTAAAGAAACTGATTGGGGAATTTCAATTTCATAAATAAGGGAAAGATCTACAATTTGGCCGTCTATGTTTTTATTCAGCTTATTTGAAACAGGTTTTTCAGCGGGGAATTTTTTTTGAATACTTTTCACTCCTAATTGTTGAAATTCTTCATTCAAAGCAGGTATCTCTATGGAGCTGCTTTTGGCCATAGATCTATACTGTGGCTTGATCTTAATAATTATTTTTTCTGGTTGATAATCTTCCTGGGAAACATTTTCAGGTAATTTGAAATAGGAAAATACCTCCTTCTCAATTTTTTGCAGATTCTGGGTAAGTGCAAAGAGAGGAATTAGTACAAAAAATATAACAATTATCTTTTTCAATTATCAATCCTTTAATGGCCCTTAACGATTTGCTTGCTGTATATATTTTCTTTATTGATTATCTGCAAAGAATATACTCCTTTTTCAAATGTTGATAAATCAATTAAAAATGTAAAATTATATGTTGAATTAATTATTGATTCAGAAAATACAATCTGGCCTAATACATTTATTACATTACATTGGGTGGTTTCTCCAATATTGTTTTTTATATTTATTTCAACCGGGCCAGAAGTAGGAATTGGATAGGCATCAACTTTAAAGGCTTCCCCAGTAAATAGAATTACAGGAAGGACATCTGAGTATTCAGAACAATCATTTGAATTATATACTTCCACTAAATAGTCTCCATCTTCTAAGGCCTGATATTTTATATCTTTCGCTCCATTGATTTTAGAACCATTTAAATACCATTGGTAAGAATTGGCTGCTGTTGTTTTTAAAACATTTTCTTCACGCCATATTAATGGTTTAGATTGGTTTTCAGCAAAACCAATGCTATGAACCGTTGAAATGGCACTGCACTTTTGATTGTTAAACACAGAAAGTTGGAAATTTCCTGGGCTTAATACTTCTATGGATTTGGTAGTATCCCCTGTATTCCACAAGTATGAGTGATGATTTTTATTGGAGGACAACATAAGGCTTTTTCCTTCACATAAAACGGACGCATAGGAACTGGTTATATTTGATGTAATTACACCTCTTGAAACAATTCCTGCAGCATTGACTTTTCCAAATCCAAAAGTGATATTTGGAATAGCACCAGTAAAACTATCAACATAGGCTGTTTCGATAACTGCTTTTTTAATTTCGCTAAAATTAGCGCTTGGACATAATTGGAAATATAGGGCCACAATTCCTGCAACTACTGGTGAGGCCATGGATGTTCCTCCACCTACGGTATGCATTCCACCTTCTGCAACTTTATTTGGCTCAGAATTAATTAATTGACTCATTGCTGAAAGTTTTCCTGCACTAATTACAAAATCACCTGTAGCTCCAATATCAGGTTTAATAATTCCTGATCGAGCAGGACCAAGGCTGGATGTAGCTGCAATTTCACCTTCGATGTAATTTACTGTTACAGTATTGCCATAATAAGCAGTATAGGATGCTCGATTTGTATAATTTGCGACAGTTAAAACATCTGGGGAACAACTAAAACTACTCACAATGGATTGTTTATTATCGGGAGAGATGTAATCGAGGATTTCAGGAAAAATAATTGGATTTGGTAATGAGTTATAAATCATTTTCGAAGTAGCCATCCAATCATCAGACCATATATCAAATTTACCGCTTCCTTTTGTAGCAAAGCGGTAATAATAATTAGCTGAATCTGCACGTGAAATCTCAACCTGCATATAATATCGCGAATCAATTCTCTCACACCAGGTTTGAACAATTCCGAGCAGATTGCCATTTGTTGAAAACAAACTGTCTTTTTTATTCATATTGAGCCTGTTTTTTATGTTAAAATAAGGGGTTATTCCTCTTAATTCAAATTCAGGAACAGTATTATCGGCCCCGAAAGCAAATTCTGCATTGTTGAAATTCAAGGTATCAGTCCATAAACTAAACCATACTTTCCCCATGCCATTCACTGGTTTAAACCAGGTAAATTTAGGTGTTGGAGTTATATTATAACCCAAATGAAATACAGATTCTCCTCTATTACCCCCGGCACAAACAAATGCTCTTCCCCCCTTCTCTGTAGCCATATTTGAAATTAATATTGCTGCCAGATCCTTTGCATCGTGTGATCCCGAATATGTGCCTACACTGGCATTAATAACGCAAGGCATTCCCAATAAATCAGCTTTATTGAAGATATAATGAACAGCATCAACAACAGTTGCAAGCCAATTGCCAGAAGAAAAATTAGTGGATACAATAATAAGTTCTGCTTCGGGAGCTACTCCTTTGTATTTTCCATTGGCAAGCCCATTGCCAACAGCAGTTCCAGTAACATTGGTTCCATGTCCGTAATACTGAGGCTGGTCTTCATGGGTGCAAATTCCAGAGTTGATATCCTCCTGTGACCATTCCTGGCCATAATTATATGGAAAGGGTGTCCTGAAAGAATTGTAGGCCTGGTTTTGATCCCATAAATATTTAACCCTTGTGCTGCCAGTTGAATCACGAAAATCAGGATGATTGAAATCTAATCCTGTATCAATTATTCCCATTAATACTCCTTTTCCTGTTAACCCAACAGGTATTCCATCAATCATTCCATTGTGTACTTCAACAATCCGGTTATTAACCAGCATTTTGTCATTTAATGTAGTTCCTTTTCCATAATGAAATTCAATATGCTCTATTGCTTCCTGAGCTTCAAATACAAAAGAGCGAATGCTTGAAACAGGAAGATTTACTGCAACAATATCACCATAACTGTATTTTATTATGCCTCCGGATTGCTCTACTGCAATTTCAATTTCCTTTATATCGCCTCTTAAAATCAAAAGCAGTTGTTCTGCAGAATTTTCACTTTCAAGAATAGCCTGGTTCAATTCCATGCTTATTTTTTCCTTCTGGCCAAAGGCATATGAGCATAAAAGCAAAAAAGAAAGCATTAGGGATGTTGTGAAAATTTTCATATACCTAATTTAAAATTTTCATTATACCCTGGAATTTCTTTGATAAAGGTAAATGAATTTGTTGTATAATCAATGTAGCAACAATAATGGTCCATTCCATTTGTAACAATTAATATATCTACCTTTAACTGCATATTGTATCTTGCAATTTGTTCAAAAACAGCAGCATTTATTTTTACTTCGGGTGCTTTGCATTCAACAATTACAGATGGCAATCCCATATTATTGTATATTACAATATCAGTTCTTTTAATTTGGTTGTTGTATTTTAATCCTTTTTCAATTTTCATTAAGGATAAGGGATAATTTTTTTCTATGGAAAGGAAATTAATGAAATGTTGTCTTACCCACTCTTCAGGTGTTAACACCACGAATTTCTTTCTTATTTTGTCAAAAATTTGCGATCTTTGACCATCCTTCTTAATTTTATAGTCATATACAGGCAAATTAAGTTCAATCATAAAGAATTCATGTTTTATTTTTTTCAAATTTAAAAAATTCCAAAAGAAAACAACTGTATAATGAAGACAAAAAAAGAAATTGTGGAGAATTGGCTTCCTCGTTATACAGGAACTCCTTTAAATGAATTTGGAGAATATATTTTATTAACAAATTTCAGCCGCTATGTTGAATTATTTGCCGAATGGCATTTGGTAGAAATTAAAGGTCTTGATCGGCCAATGCCAAATGCAACTGCAGAAGGAATTACTATTATAAATTTTGGAATGGGAAGTGCAAATGCTGCCACCATAATGGATTTATTAAGTTCCATTAATCCAAAAGGAGTATTATTTCTGGGCAAATGTGGTGGCCTTAAAAAAAAGAACAACATAGGCGATTTGATTCTTCCCATTGCAGCTATACGAGGAGAAGGAACATCAGATGATTATTTCCCTCCTGAAGTACCTGCTTTGCCTGCTTTTAGTTTGCAAAAGGCTGTTTCAACAACCATCAGAGACTTTAATCTGGATTATTGGACAGGAACAGTTTATACAACCAACAGAAGAGTTTGGGAACATGACGAGGATTTTAAGGACTATTTAAGAACAATCCGTTGCATGGGCATTGATATGGAATCCGCAACTATTTTCTCAATTGGTTTTGCTAATCATATTCCTACAGGTGCATTACTTTTGGTTTCTGATCAGCCTATGGTTCCTGAAGGAGTTAAGACTGCCGACAGTGATCTTATTGTAACCGCCCGCTTTGTTGAAAATCATATTAAAATTGGCATTGATTCCTTAAAACAATTGATAAATCATGGTTTAACTGTAAAGCATTTGAGGTTTGAGGAGTAATATAAGTTTGAATAAATTATTCGTTTACTTGTTAAATCAATAAAACATTAAATTCTGATTTTAAAATTTAAAGAATTAAAACCATTATATATACTAAACCCTTTGGCAATTAATTACAATAAAAACAATGAAGGAATTTAATGCCATAATTGCCAATCTGAAAAAAAAAATATATCATCCTGTATATTTTTTAATGGGTGAGGAACCTTACTTTATAGATGTAATATCTGATTTTGCTTCAAACAATATTCTGGATGATGCTGAAAAAGAATTTAATCTAAGCATATTATATGGCAGGGACATCAATGTTTCTACAATTATTAGTGAAGCCAAACGCTATCCTATGATTGGGAAATACCAGGTAGTGATAGTTAAGGAGGCTCAAAATGTAAAAAACATCGAAGAGCTGGAACCGTACCTTAAAAATCCACTTTCCACTACAATCCTTATTATTTGCCATAAATATAAAAGCCTGGACAAAAGAAAAAGCTTTGGAAAATCACTTGGACAAATGGCTGTTGTCCTGGATACAAAAAAGCTTCGTGATTACCAGGTTCCCGATTGGATAAATAATTACCTCGCTAACAAAGGCGGTTCAATTTCACCTAAGGCAGCAGTGTTAATGAATGAGTTTTTAGGTACCGACTTAAGCAAAATAGCCAATGAACTTGACAAGTTATTGCTTAACATCTCTGAAAAAACTGAAATTTCACCTGCTCATATTGAAAAATACATTGGCATTAGCAAAGATTTTAATAATTTCGAGTTGCAGAAAGCCCTAGGAAATAAAAACATTTTCAAATCCAATCAAATTATTAATTATTTTGAAAACAACCCTAAAAACAATCCTCTTGTACTAACTATCTCCGCTTTATTTTCATACTTCAGCAACATCCTGGCTTTTCATTATGCAAAAGACAAATCGGAGAGAGCTGTGGCCTTAGCATTGAAAATAAATCCTTTTTTTGTAAAAGAGTATGTAGAAGCCGCTAAAAATTACGATATTCGTAAAACCGTTGAAATAATTGGCCTTTTGCGAATGTATGATTTAAAATCCAAGGGAGTTGAAAATACTTCAGCCAATGATGGTGAACTTTTAAAAGAACTTATTTTTAAGGTTCTACATTGAACAAAAATAAAATGGTTTTATAAATTCAAATTTAATTTTAAGAATGAATTATTGGTTAGTTAAATCTGAGCCTGTGAAATTTAGTTGGGAACAATTTTTAAAAGGAGGCACAACATTTTGGGATGGGGTAAGAAATTACCAGGCCAGAAATAATCTCAAAGAAATGAAAAAAGGAGATTTGGTGCTTTTTTACCATAGCAATGTGGGAATGGAAGTTGTGGGGATTGCAAAGGTTGTTAAGGAATATTACCAGGATCCCACTACTGAGGATAAAAATTGGGTTGTAGTTGATTTAAAACCATTCAAGACACTTAAAAAACCAGTAAGCCTTACAAAAATAAAATCAGTTCCCGCACTTGAGAATATAGGCCTTGTAAAACAAGGAAGATTGTCCGTAATGGCCTTGAAAAAGGAAGAATTTGATAAAATTCTAGAGTTGGGAAGTTAAAGGTTTCCATTTATTAAAATAAAAAATAAAAAAACTAATTTTATTGTTGCTCGAAATAGTTACTTTTGGCAACCCAAATCAAAAAAACATGTTAATCCATTTTCTTCGAAAAGTTGTGCCATTGCTCTCAATCCTAATTTTAGCAACTTCAGTTTCCTTTGCTCAAACAGGCAATATCAGAGGTTTTGTTTACGAAAAGGAAACAGGAGAACCAGTTATTTTTACAAATGTAATTGTAAAAGGAACTACCCTTGGGGCCTCAACAGATGTAAATGGATATTATCAAATCACCAAAGTCCCGGCAGGAGATCATATTATTGAAGTAACCTATTTAGGTTATGAGACAGTTAATGTAAAGGTATCTTTAAAAGCCGGTGAAATAGCCAACAAAAGAATCACATTGGAAAAATCTACTGTTTCCCTTAAGGCTTTTAGCATTTCAGCTGATAAACAAGAAGCTAAAACAGAGGTAAGGAACTCCGTGGTTGCAATTACACCTAAAGATATAAAACAAGTCCCAACAGTGGGCGGTGAGGCTGACCTTGCCCAGTATTTGCAGGTATTACCAGGAGTTATTTTTACCGGAGATCAGGGTGGACAATTATATATCAGGGGTGGTTCTCCTGTTCAAAACAAGGTACTAATGGATGGAATGATCATTTATAACCCCTTCCACTCCATTGGTTTGTTTTCTGTATTTGATACTGACATTATTAGAAATGCAGATATATACACCGGAGGATTTGGGGCTGAATATGGAGGCCGGATTTCTTCAATAATGGATATTAAAACAAGGGACGGAAACAAAAAACGCATTTCTGGAAAAGTTGCTGCCTCTACCTTTGGTACTAAAACACTTATCGAAGGTCCCATTTTCAAACAAAAAGAAGATTTTACAGGAGGTAGTTCATCCTTTATTGTATCTGCAAAAAATTCCTATTTGGCTCAAAGCTCACGTTTGTTTTATACTTATGCAGATACGGCAGGCTTGCCCTTTAATTTTTCTGATTATTATGGAAAAGTTTCCTTTAGTGCTGAAAATGGCAGTAAAATAAATCTTTTTGGTTTTAGCTTTAACGATAAAGTTAAGTATCAGGCCATTTCTGATTTAAATTGGAAATCATTTGGCGGAGGTTCAAATTTTGTGCTTGTGCCTACTGGAACTCCAATGCTTGTTGAAGGAAATTTTGCTTATTCCTCTTACGATATTACTATGGAGGAAAAAGATTTGAGTCCAAGAAGGAGCAAGATTGATGGTTTTAACCTGGGCTTGAACTTTACATACTACCAGGGAGAAAATGAATTAAAATATGGACTTGAAGTATTAGGATTCCAAACTGAATTTGAGTTTTTTAATTCCTTGAACAGAAAAATCGAACAAAACCAGAATACCACTGAATTCGGAGCATTTGTGAAATATAAATTTGTTATTGGAAATTTAGTGGTTGACCCAAGCTTTAGAGCACAATACTATGCTTCAATGGATAATTTCTCACCTGAACCCCGACTGGGAGCAAAGTATAACATTGGTGACCGTTTTAGAATTAAAGCATCTGGTGGTTTATATTCTCAAAACCTCATAAGTGCTGTTTCTGACAGGGATGTTGTTAATTTATTTTATGGCTTTCTTTCAGGCTCTGATAATATCCCAGGAAAATTTACAGACAAGGATGGTACAACCCGGGAAGTTACCCATAAACTGCAAAAAGCCAATCACCTGATTTTGGGAACTGAAATTGACCTTACAAAAAACATTACATTAAACGTTGAGGTGTACAATAAAAATTTCACACAATTAACAAATATCAACAGGAACAAAATCTTTAATGATGACAATACATCCACTACTAAACCGGATGAATTGAAAAAAGATTTTATTATTGAAACCGGAACAGCAAAAGGAATTGATTTTTTATTGAAGTATGACATTAAAAAATTATATGTATGGGTAGTATATTCAATGTCTTATGTTGATCGCTGGGATGGAAAAAAACTATATTACCCTGTTTTTGACAGAAGACATAATGTAAATTTTGTGGCTTCCTATACCTTTGGCAAAGACCTTAATTGGGAATTTGATGCCCGTTGGAATTATGGTACAGGTTTTCCATTTACCCCTACTCAAGGATTTTATGAAAACAACACTTTTAGTGGAGGAACCAATACCGATTATACAAGTACAAACGGGGAACTGGGGATAATTTATGGCGATTTAAATAGCCAAAGGCTTCCAACCTACCACCGTCTTGACCTTACCTTAAAAAGGAAATTTGAAATTTCTCAAAGATCAACCCTTGAAACTGTATTTAGTGTTACAAATGCATACAACAGGGAAAATATCTTTTATTTTGACAGGGTAAGGTACGAGAGGGTAAATCAGCTTCCTATTCTTCCATCACTGGGCATGAGCTTGACTTTTTAGTGGTTTTAATTCACTTTGTTTAATATTAAAAAAGGTCCTTGTTATTTTAAAAACCTTTCATTAAACCACCTTTCATCCAATACCTGACACTTCTTTTTCGTTTAAATTTATTCATCATTCCATAAAACACGGATTAACTAAATTATAAACAATAGTTAATTATTGTTTTATTGACACTGAATAATTACTATTTTTGCAGGATTAACATAATAAAAATCAAAGAAAACAACGCTTCCCAATGTCATCCCCAACCAAATACATATTCGTTACAGGAGGTGTAACTTCTTCTTTAGGGAAAGGAATAATCTCAGCCTCATTAGCTAAATTATTGCAAGGAAGAGGGTATTCTGTTACCATTCAAAAACTTGATCCTTACATAAATATTGATCCGGGAACACTTAATCCTTATGAACATGGTGAATGTTTTGTTACCGATGATGGTGCAGAAACCGATTTGGATTTAGGCCATTATGAAAGGTTTTTAAATACACCTACTTCCCAGGCAAATAATGTTACTACAGGCAGAATTTATCAGTATGTTATAAATAAAGAGCGTGAAGGTGCTTATTTGGGAAAAACAGTGCAGGTAGTCCCGCATATTACCGATGAAATAAAAAGAAGAATCCAACTTTTAGGAAATACAGGAAATTATGATTTTGTAATAACAGAAATTGGAGGTACAGTTGGAGATATAGAATCTCTTCCATATATTGAAGCTGTGAGGCAATTAAAGTGGCAAATGGAAGGCCAGTGTCTTGTTATCCACCTTACTTTGGTTCCATATCTAGCTGCTGCAGGAGAACTTAAAACAAAGCCCACACAGCATTCCGTAAAAATGTTGCTTGAATATGGAATTCAACCAGACATTCTTGTTTGCAGAACAGAACACCATATTTCTAAGGAAATAAGAAATAAAGTGGCATTATTTTGTAATGTTGCTGCAAATGCAGTAATTCAATCCATAGATGCTCAGAGTATTTATGATGTGCCACTCATGATGAAGGAGGAAGAGCTGGATCTTGTGGTTTTAAATAAATTGAAAATGAATATTCCCGAACCATTGGATTTAAAGCGATGGGAAGAATTCCTTTACAAGTTGAAAAATCCAAAAATGGAAATTAATATTGGCCTTATTGGAAAATATATTGAACTTAAAGATTCTTATAAATCAATTGTTGAATCCCTTATTCATGCCGGAGCTTCTAATGATTGCTGTATAAAAATAACCTGGTTGCATTCCTCTGATATTAATGAGCAGAATGTAGCAGAAAAACTTTGGGGTTTAAAAGGTATTATAGTAGCTCCCGGATTTGGTGAAAGAGGCATTGAAGGAAAAATATCAGCAATTAAATTTTCCAGAGAAAATAATCTTCCTTTCTTCGGAATTTGCCTTGGAATGCAATGTGCTGTGGTTGAATTTGCAAGGAATGTTTTAGGATGGGCAGATGCTCATTCAAAAGAAATGAATGGGAATACTTCCCATCCTGTTATTTCTATAATGGAAGAACAGAAAAAAGTTTCCGAAAAAGGTGGTACAATGAGACTTGGAGCTTATCCTTGTTTGATCCAAAATGATACAAAGGCTTTTGAAATATATAAAAAGAATGAAATTTCTGAAAGGCACCGCCACAGATATGAATTCAATAATGAATATAAAAATGATTTTGAAAAAGCAGGTATGATGGCATCAGGAATTAATCCTGAAGGTCTTGTAGAAATAATTGAGATTAAGGATCATCCCTGGTTTGTTGGAGTACAATTCCATCCAGAATATAAAAGCACTGTTGCCAATCCACATCCGCTTTTTGTGCACTTTGTTAAAGCAGCCATTGAAATCAGGGAACTGGTTGAATAATTTTTTTTCCAGTGTTTTAAATGAGACTTTTTCATTGTTTATTTCACAAATCAATAATCAGATAAAAACAACATTTTTTAATGTTGTTTTTACTAACAATAAAACACCTTTACCTTAATTAATATTATCTTTGCGTTTTTTAAAATTAAACATATAAAATGGATAAGAATTCCATCATTGGACTTTTACTTATAGCTGCAATTCTAATTGGTTACAGCGTTTGGAATACCCCATCTCAAGAAGAAATTGAAGCTGCAAGAATAAAACAGGATTCAATTGCAACTGTTCAGGCAGAAAAAAAAGCAATTCAAAATTCAGAAATATTTGATGAGGCTCCTCTTGCCGATGCTATTCCAGATTCTTTAGAAAACACCTTGTTAAATGAAAAACTTCGTACACAATTTGGAGTTTTTGCAAATGCAGCGGTAGGGGAAGCGGAATACTGGATTTATGAAAATGAATTGCTCCGATTAAAAATCAGTTCAAAAGGAGGACGCATAGTATCTGCGGAATTAAAAAATTACAAAACCTACGATTCGCTGCCTTTATATCTATTCGAAGAAAAGACATCCGCTTTTGCTTTTAATTTTAAAGCCGATAATACCCAAATTTCAACAGGTGATTTGTTTTTCACACCAATTAACGAACCTAAAATGGTTACAGGGGAAGATTCTTCCTCTTTTACATTAAGAATGGATGCAGGCCAAGGCAGGTATATTGACTATGTATATGGTTTGAAAGGAAATTCATATTTATTAAATTTTGATGTGATTGTCCATGGACTTAATGATGTAATTTCACAGGAAACAAAGCACCTTGATTTAAACTGGAGTTTACTTGCACCCGACCAGGAAAAAAGCATGGAAAACCAAAGGATGAACACCACAATTTATTTTAAAAATGATGATGGTGTTGATTATCTTTCCGAAACCAGTGACGATAAAGCCGTTTTGGAAAAACCAACTACCTGGGTAGGTTTAAAGCAACAATTTTTTTCAACTGTAATTATCAATGAGCAAAATTTTGAACAAAATACTTCTGTAATTGAATCTGCAGTTGATCCTAATGAACCTGAATATGTAAAAAGACTTTCTGCAAGCCTTGGTGTTAAATATAACCACACTAAGACCGAGAAGTATGATATGGCACTTTACCTAGGACCAAACCATTATCAAACTTTAAAAAGAAATGGATTTGAACTTCAACACATTGTTCCTCTTGGTTGGGGCATTTTTGGATGGGTAAACCAATTCCTTGTAATACCTGTATTTAATATGCTTGCAGGGTTTGACATGAGTTTTGGGATTGTCATTTTAATATTAACGCTTATTATTAAATTGGTTTTATTTCCCCTTACCTATAAGGCTTATTTGTCCACTGCTAAAATGAAGGTGCTTAAACCTGAAATTGATGAACTGAATAAAAAGTTCTCTAAGGATGAGGCTATGAAAAAACAACAAGCAGTAATGGCCCTGTATAAAAAAGCGGGAGTAAGTCCATTCGGTGGCTGTATTCCAATGCTTTTGCAATTTCCTATTCTTATCGCATTGTTTCGTTTTTTCCCTGCATCCATTGAACTTCGTCAACAAAGCTTCCTGTGGGCAGAGGATTTGTCTACTTTCGATTCAATAGCAAGCCTGCCTTTTAATATTCCCTTTTATGGTGATCATGTTAGTTTATTTACCATATTAATGACCATTTCCACAATTTTATATACCAGGATGAACAGCCAGTTATCTGCAAGCCCTGAAATGGCCCAAATGAAATGGATGATGTACTTAATGCCAATTATTTTCCTTGGTGTATTTAATAATTATGCTGCAGGACTTAGCTATTATTATTTCCTGGCGAATATCATTACCTTTGGACAACAATTTGCAATGCAACGCATGGTTGATGATAAAGCATTGTTGGCAAAAATAGAAGTACATAAACAAAGGCCTGATAGTGATAAAAAATCCTCTTTTCAACAACGATTGGAAGATGCCGCAAAGAAAAGAGGTTATAAAATGCCTAAGAAATAATACTTTATTTGTTCCTTTTATTAAAACTGATTTTTATGAAAAATCCATTTTTAATTGTTTTTATATTATTTACTATAAGCATTTTCGGCTGTAAAACACCAAAAGAAAAACAAACCATTCCTGAAAATAAAGTAAATCAATCAACAGAAAATAAATTACCTGGTTCAAAAGACAATAACCCAGTTTCGACTAAAGAAAATTCTTTAAATTCATCTGGTATTGAACAGTCTTCTAATGTGGAAAAACTTAAAAACATGGACTTTGTTTCCGCCAAAGGAAATGACACTATTTTCGCTACCATGGAAAAAACACCTTGTTATGGAACTTGTCCTGTTTACAAATTAATGATTTTCAAATCAGGTCTTGCAATTTACCAAGGCATTAGAAATGTTGACAAAACTGGAAGATTCCTGGTTTATTTTTCACTGGAGGAAATGAAGGAAATTGAAAATAAGGCAAATGAAATTAATTATTTTAAGCTAAAGGATGAATATGATTCTCCTGTTACAGATTTCCCTACTACCATTACATCCCTAAGAATTAATGGAAAAGTGAAAGTAGTTTCAAATCGTGTTGGAGGCCCTCCTGAATTGAAGGGTTTTGAAAAACATATAGATGAAACTTTAATGCGAAAAGAATTTAAAGAACTTGACAAGTAAAACCAACAGTAGGGTGCAGATAGTAAAGAATCATAAATTTACTTTTCTTTTCATAATAGTTTCACTATTTTTTTCATCCTGTAGCTTTCAAAAGAAAGCAGTTCCTGATAGCTCATCTTCGAATATTGATTTTAAAAAATTCGAAACAAAAAAAATTGTTTCTGCAAAGGATGATCAATTTATCTTCTCAACTATTGAAAGAACCCCCTGCAAAGGAACTTGTCCTGTTTACAAATTAATTATTTTCAAATCAGGAGATGCCATTTATGATGGAAGTGATCATGTAATTCACACCGGACGGTTTTTAGTAAAGTTTTCAAAAGTCGACTTGGAGAAAATTTCAGCAAAAGCGAAAGAAGTTAAATATTTCTCATTCAAAAATGAATACCCAACAAAATCAGGAGATTTCCCTGCAACAATAACATCCTTAAGAGTTAATAAAAAAGTTAAAAGCACAAATAATCGGGCAGGTTCCATAAAAGGCCTTAGCGATTTTGAAAATTTTATTGAACAAATGCTTTTTACCAAAAAATTCATTCCACTTTAATGATTTTCTCTCCTGTTTTATACTTTTTTAAGCCTAATTGCCTGTATTTTTTAATGTGCTAATTATTAAATTTCTCCTCCTATATCCTGCTCAAAACAAAAGTATTTATTGATTATATTAAAATTATTTTTAGTATAATCCAGTTATTCTAAAATTTTAAACAAATTAGAAAAAAAATGTTATACTTTTGATAGAGAAATCCAAAAAGAGAACAAAGGAAAGGCTTTTTATTAATAAAAAAAGCAACCTTTAAAAATTAAACCGTCCCTAAATTAAGACCACCTAAGTGGTA
The DNA here is from genome assembly GCA_013696965.1 of Bacteroidota bacterium. Classification (NCBI taxonomy): domain Bacteria; kingdom Pseudomonadati; phylum Bacteroidota; species Bacteroidota bacterium. The sequence goes on from JACCXN010000079.1 coordinate 28,380, forward strand.
GAAAAAAATTATTAAGAGTATAATGAAAAAGAGTAAATGGTGGTGTAATAGTTTATTTAGTTTCATTTTGTTTTTGTCGTTGTTTACTGTTGGATTTAAAGCTTATTCACAGTCCGGACTTTGTGACCCTATCACCCCGTTTTTTAATGTAAACTTATCTGGAAATCCTTCCGGGACTTTTATATCCTCCCCTGCAGTCCCGAGGGCTGGTCTTTGTTGCACAAATTCAACACCTGACCGTTGTATTGAATTTTCAATTTTACTCGATCCTCAGGCTGTTGCAATTAATTTTTCAATTGTCTCGGGTGCTGTACCTCCTGGAGCAATGTATTATCAAATTGCTTGTGGTCCTCCAACCCCAGTTGGTCAACCCATATGCATTAGTGGCCCTGGACCTCATACGCTTACTTTTTGTAAGCCGGGAAACAATCAAAACACTTATGCAATTACATCAATCGCTGGTCCTGTTTGGGGCAATGATATTGTTATTGGGGATGGCTGCAATAAATCCCTTCATATATCTGGTATGGTTGAATCAACTATTACCTGGAATGACATTACAGGTGGTGGTATATACAATAGCTATTTAAATTGTACTTCTGGCTGTGATTCAACTTTGGTAACCCCCCAAGCTGGTTATCCTGCTTTTGTGGATTATGTAGTATGTGGAATACCTAACGCCCAACCTTGTACCCCTAATATTCCTGTTTGTGATACTGTTAGGGTTAATTTTGTTCCTCCTTTATTTGCTTCCATTTCTCCAAATCCAGCTGCTTTTTGTGAAAATGAACCAGGAATACTTCTTACTGCTTCTGTCTCTGGTGGTGACCTTTCCTACAATTTTTTATGGACAAATTCTTCGGGAAATATTCTGGATAGTGGTTCAACCTATTTTGCAACAACACCTGGAACTTATTTTATTGAAATTCATGATGGGACTTATCCTGGCTGTCCTTCAATAATGGAAAGTGTAACTGTTACTATGAATTTAATACCTGTTGTAATTGCAAATGACAACTTAATCTGTGGTAATAGTGCAGCATTTTTCAATGGAAGTATCTCCAATGGAATACCTGGAGTTTGGACTGGAGGAAATGGGAATTATAGTCCTGGCGCCAATTCGATAAATGGATTTTATTATCCCTCTGCTGCTGAACTTGCAGCAGGTTTTGTAAACCTTACACTTACTTCTCAAGGTCTGGGAGGCTGTCCTGAAGTAAGTGATATTGCTCAAATAACATTTTTACCAGGTATTTTCACTGATATTATTGCACCTTCTGTATTATGTACCGGTAATACCGAAACCCTTTATGCCAATGTTTCAGGAGGTACATCGCCATTTACTTTTTCATGGAATACAGGCGAAACTTCCCAAAGTATTTCAGTAACAACAGGTGGAACATATTCTGTTACCGTGGCTGATTCTTATGGATGTGTGCAAACAGTTTCAGTTACTGTTCCTGAAAATCCTCCTTTAATAGCATCAGCATCTCCAAGCAGTACAATTGCTTGTAATTCTGCTATTTCAGTGAATGCATCCGGAATCGGAGGAACTGGTATTTATTCCTATTTGTGGAATACAGGAGATGTTTCACAAAACATAAACGTTTATACTGGTACCTACATTGTAACAATTACGGATGATGCAGGATGCATGGATAAGGATACTGTTTCAGTTATTGCCACAAATAGTGTTTTAGATGTAACTGTTAGTGGGAATCAACTTGTTTGTTTTGGAGATCAAACTACTCTAATATCTGCTACAACAGGTGCTTTTGGAACACTAATTTACAATTGGAATAACGGCAGTACTACTTCAGGAATTACTGTTAATGGAGGAAATCATTGCTTAACAGTCACTGATGATGCAGGATGTGTTAACACAGATTGTTTTGAAGTAGTGGAAAATCCTGAACTAAATGCAAATATTCCATTATCAGATATAATATGTTTTGGGGCATCCAAAATAATTAATGTAAATGTTTTTGGAGGTACACCTGCTTTTAATTTTTTATGGAGCAATGGTTCTACAAACTCAACAACTAGTGTTCCTTCAGGAACTTATTCAGTTATTGTAACGGATGGAGTGGGCTGTCAACAATTCGATACTACAATTGTTATAGAATCCCCGCTTTTATCAGCCCAAACAAGTGTTTTGAATACTATTAGTTGCTTTAATTGGAATGATGGTTCTGCAACTGTTTTACCCCAAGGGGGATCTGCACCCTATAATTACACCTGGTCACCCTATGGTGGTGTTGCAGCTACAGCAAATAACATGAATGCTGGAACTTATACCATTACCGTTTCTGATCAGGGTGGTTGCATTATTACTCCTAGTGTTACAATAACTGAGCCTCAGCCCTTGATAACCACAATTTCATCCGCCCTACAACCTAGTTGTTTTGGTTCATCAAATGGAGAGGCTACAGTCCAAACAACCGGAGGAACACCTTCATACACATACTCCTGGACCCCTACAAATACAACAGGATCTACAGCAACAGGTGTTTCCGCTGGTACTTATGCCGTTACGGCACAAGACAATAATGGTTGTACTGCCACAGCTGGAATTACACTTACGGAACCAACAGAAATTACGTTTTCGGATATTACAGTTCAAAATGTTACTTGTTTTTTAGGAAGCAATGGATCAGCTTCTGCTCTTGCTTCTGGCGGCACTCCTGGTTATTCATATTCCTGGTCAAATGGTGCAACTGATACCTTTATTTCAGGTTTAACCGCTGGTTTTTATAATGTTACAGCTACTGACCTTAATGGTTGCACTGCTACTTTACCCGTTTATGTCAATCAACCTGGTGAACTTTGGGTTGATAGTATTTCTTTAATTAATGTTTTATGTAATGGTGCAAACACTGGTCAAGCCGCAGTTTGGGCTTCTGGAGGAACAACCCCCTATTCATATTCATGGACTTCAACAGCATCAACAAGTTCTATTTCAACCGGGCTTTTTGCTGGCACCTATTCTGTTACTGTTACAGATATTAATGGATGTTTTACAACAGAAGTTTTTACAATTACAGAACCCTTAGATATTCTTGGGTATACAATTGACCCTACTCATGTTAGTTGCTTTGAAGGTATAAATGGTGAAGCAACACTAAATCCTACAGGTGGAGCTGGGGGATATGAAATTCTATGGTCGAACAATGAAACTACTTTTTCAATCTCAGGACTTTCAGCTGGAGTTTTTACCTTTCAGTTGAGTGATGCCAATGGATGTATTGTAAACGGAAGTGTTGAAATTTTAGAACCTACACAATTAATTACAACCACATCAACAACAAATGTTTTATGTGCTAATGATAATACAGGTACTGTTCTTATTGATGTAAATGGCGGTACCATCCCCTATTCTTTTAACTGGATAAATGCTCCTTATTCTACTAATAACCCAAATGATTTAGCAGCAGGAAATTACGAAGTAATATTAAGCGATATAAATGGATGCCAAGATACTGTCATTTTTACAATAAATGAACCGCTCCCATTACTTGTAGATGTAATAAATGTGGTTAATGTTTTATGTTCAGGAAATTCTGACGGATTAATAGAAATAGAAGCAACAGGAGGAACCCAGCCCTATTCTTATGCATGGACAGGATCAATTTCATCCAATCCTCTTGTAACAGGATTAGCAGGAGGACAATACGCTTATATAGTTTCTGATAATAACGGATGTGAAATTACTGGGAATGTTGCAATTACAGAACCAGCTTTTGCCTTAGCATTCACCATCAACACTACAAATACAAATTGTTTTGGAGAAGAAACCGGTGAAATATCAGTTAATCCTTCAGGAGGAAATGGTGGTTATGAAGTTCTATGGTCAAATAATGAAACCACCTTTACAATTTCAGCATTAACAGCTGGAGTTTATTCTTTTCAATTAAGTGATTTAAATGGATGTATCCTAAACGGAAGTGATGAAGTTAATGAGCCTTCAGCCATAAATACTACCATTACTGCAACAAATGTTTTATGTGCTAATGACAATAACGGATCAATTATCTTAACAGTAAATGGAGGTACTCCAAATTATAATTATAACTGGATTAACAGTACGAATACAACCAATAATGCAAGTAACCTTTCCGGAGGAAGTTATGACGTAATAGTAATTGATCAAAATGGTTGCAAAGATTCCCTCACAATTTTAATTGTTGAACCAACTCCCTTAAATATAAATATAATAGAGGTTAAAAATGTTTCATGCAATGGAAATTCTGACGGATTAATTAATATAGAAGCGATAAATGGCACTGCTCCATATAATTATTCCTGGACACCAAATGGATCTTCTACTTCGCTAATTACAGGACTACAACCTGGACAATATAATTATCTAATAACAGATAATTCCGGATGTACTCTTTCTGGAGGTTTTCCTATAACAGAACCCACTCCAATAACTGTATCTATACCACCAGTGGGTCCAATATGTAAAGGAGATGCTGTAACCCTTGAAGGATTTGCCAATGGAGGTAACGGGGGTTATACTTTTAATTGGGATCAGGGACTAGGACAAGGAAATCCTCATTTTGTTTCACTTCAAAATACAACAACCTACAACCTTATAGTTACTGATGGCATGGGATGTTCTAGCGTTTTAAAAAGTATTACAATTGAGGTTTTTGAAAATCCTATAATCACTTTTATTTCACCATCCTTAATTTGTGCAGGAGACAATGCTACAATAAGCGCTAATGTCAGTTCTGGAGGAGGAAGTTATATTTATACTTGGAATGATCCCACATTCTCTGGACCCGGGCCATTTACTGTTTTTCCTGATTCTACTGTTTCTTATTATTTAAATGTTGTTGATGCTTGTGGTATTCAAGTTAATGATTCTTTAAAGATTACTGTTTATCCTTATCCTATGGTTACATTCTCACCTTTATATGCTGAGGGTTGTGCTCCACTTACTGTTCAATTTGAAGAAAGTGCTGTTACGGAATCTGGTTCTAGTTATTATTGGAGTTTTGGTAACAATACTTTTTCTTCAGCTCAAAAGCCTATCTATACTTATACCTCTTCAGGACAATATACTGTGTCATTAACTGTAATTTCTCCCAATGGTTGCATTAGTTTATCATCCCCAAATGGACTTGTAAATGTTTATCCCGGGCCTAATGCAGATTTCACCATAAATCCTGATGCTATTGGCCTTATTAATCCAGAAATTAATATTACCAATAATTCCATAGGAGCAACCGCCTGGAATTGGGATTTTGACGATGGACAATTTTCAGATGAACAAAATCCAAAACATTCCTATGCTGATACAGGATCGTATACAGTTAATTTGATTGTTTCCAACAATTATGGCTGTACAGATCAAGTAAGCAAAAAAATGAAAGTTATTCCTGAATTTTCATTCTTTATTCCAAACGCATTTACACCAGATGGTGATAATCTTAATGATAGTTTTACTGGTATCGGTATTGGAATTGCAGATTTTGAAATGCATATCTATGACAGATGGGGTGAAAATATTTTTAGTTCATTTGATTATGAAATTCCTTGGGATGGAACAAGGTCTGGTAAAAATCTTGTTCAAATTGATGTTTATATTTACGTTATTAAAGTAAAAGATTTATTTGGAATTTGGCATGATTACACTGGCCATGTTACTGTCGTAAGATAAATTTCAGAAACTTTTAAAGCAAAGCCAATAGCTTTAGAGGTTGTTTTCAATCCCTAAATAACCCCAAAAAATGTCTTGTTTCTTTTTCATTATTCATTTATTAAGACCCTTTCATTACCTGATTTTTTTATTATTATCTTTAATCAATATCATTAAAAAATAGTAAACCTTAAAAACTCCAAAAGTTAAAAATGATTTTCAAAACAAATAAAGAAATGGAGGACTACCTGCTACAAACAGGTAGTGGAATTCTTAACAAAACAGTTGATCTGCCAATTGAATTAGAAAAAATATTAAAAAGTGATTTTACAACAAATAACGATTGCATTATTTTACAAGGAACTCCTAACGTTCATGAAAGAATCAATTTAATTTCAGATGGGGAAAAATGCGCATTGGAATTCCAGGAAAACAGTATACATCCATTGGATTTTATTGAACATCCAAGAAGCGAACTTGAATATTTAACCTTAGCAATTGAATGTGGAAAAAGATTAGCCAATCGTTTAACTAATGAATTTAAAGAAAAGAAATTCAAAATAATAGTTTCTTTCAATGAAACCAAAAAAGAAAATGAAAAAATTATTCAGATAGGTGGCAGTAGCGTAAGTTTTTATCAAATCAGAGACAAATGCAAGAATAAAATATTATTTGAAAACAAGAAGGAATATGTATCTGAGGCTTTACTTGAAATAAACATTTAATATTGATTTTAAATTTGTCCAATTTTAAAAGGTTCAAGTATAAATACTTTACTCTTTGATCAAATTTTTGAAGTAGAGGCTTTATGAAGAAGGTTTAAATTACATTCTTTTTTTGCAGAAGCAATTCCATTTCTTTCTGAATTTTCAAAGCCTCTTCTCTTGCTCTTTCAGCAAAATCTTTTCCTTTAGAGGCATAAATAATGCTTCGGGCTGCATTTACTATTAAGCCACATTCTTTTGTCATTCCAAATTCTGCAACCGAGGTTAAATCCCCTCCTTGTGCTCCTACTCCTGGAATAAGAAGGAAATGATTAGGTATTAATTTTCTAACCTTAGTTAACAAATCAGATCTTGTAGCTCCAATTACATACATTAAGTTTTCCTCGGATCCCCATTTTTGTGAGCGAATTAACACTTTTTCATATACTTTCTGATCATCAATTGATGTTGGAATAAACTGAAAATCCATGGCACCCGGGTTTGAAGTAAGGCCAAGCAATACAGCCCATTTTCCAGGATAATCTAAAAAAGGTTTAACAGAGTCAGCCCCCATATAAGGAGCAACAGTTATAGAATCAAAATCCAATCCAGTTGCACCATTCCCAAAAAATGTATCAGCATACCTTTTGGAAGTATTACCGATATCTCCCCTTTTGGCATCAGCAATGGTGAAAATATCTTTTGGTATTAAATGCATTGTTTTCTCAAGGGCCTGCCATCCTTTAACACCAAGACATTCGTAAAAAGCGATATTTGGCTTATATGCAATACAAAGCTCCTGTGTTGCCAGAATTATTTGCCTGTTAAATTCGAATACGGGATCTTGAAACTCTAATAAATGTTCAGGTATTTGATCAACATCTGTATCTAAACCAACACACAAAAAGGATTTCTTTTTCCTTATCTGTGCTATTATTTCACTTTTATTCATCTTTTAAGCAACTGTAGTTCCTTCTTTTAATTTTTCTGCATTTTCTGCAAACTGTAAAGCATTTACCATTTCCTGAATATCTCCATCCATGAAGCTGGAAAGGCTGTAAACAGTTAAACCAATTCGATGATCGGTTACACGACTTTGAGGATAATTATAAGTTCTGATTTTTTCTGATCGGTCACCTGTTGAAACCATCGTTTTTCTTTTCTTTGATTGCTCCTCTAATCTTTTCTGATACTCTATTTCATAAATTCTTGATCTTAAAACACCTAATGCTTTGTCATAATTCTTAAGCTGTGATTTCTGATCCTGGCATTGAACTACAATACCTGTTGGAATATGAGTAAGCCTTATTGCAGATTTTGTAGTATTTACGGATTGACCACCGGGACCCGAAGAACAAAAAATATCTTTTCTAATGTCTGATTCCCTAACTTCTACATCAAGCTCATCTGCCTCTGGCATTACAATAACAGTAGAGGCTGAAGTATGAACCCTTCCTTGAGTTTCTGTTTGAGGCACTCTTTGAACCCTATGTACACCAGATTCATATTTAAGCTGTCCAAATACATTTTCTCCGCTAACATTAATAATAACCTCCTTAAACCCACCAGCTGTACCTTCTGTGAAATCAACCAGTTCAGCCCTCCATCCTTTCTTTTCAAAATGTTTGGAATACATGCGGTATAAATCTCCTGCAAATATACTGGCCTCATCCCCACCGGAACCAGCCCTGATTTCCATTACAACATTTTTTATATCGTCTGGGTCTTTTGGAACTAAAAGTACTTTTATTTCCTCTTCCAGGCTCTTACGTTTTGATTCTAATTCATTCAGTTCGATCTCTGCCATTTCACGAAAATCAGCCTCCTTTTCATTTAAAAGGATTTCTTTGGTGGCACTAATATTTTCAAGGATAAGTTTATACTTATCATATGAAATAACTATCTCTTCAAGATCTTTGTACTCTTTACTTAATTTTGCGAATTTTCTAAATTCTGAAATTACAGCAGGATCAGAAATTTGTTGGCCTAAATTTAACCAACGGTTTTTAATTGATCCTAATTTTTCAAATATGTCCATTTTAACTATTATAAATAAATTCTCCGTGCGCTGATTGTATAGTGAGTTTTTTTGAAGTGGATACTTCACACCTTCCTACAATTTTAGCATCTATATTAAAACTTTTAGAAATTTCGATTATTGCAGAAGCATTTTTCTCATCTGTATAGATTTCCATCCGATGGCCCATATTGAATACCCTGTACATTTCCTTCCAGCTTGTATTGCTTTGCTGTTGTATTAACTGGAAAAGGGGTGGTATATCAAATAAATTATCCTTGATGATATGAAGATTATCCCCGGTAAAATGCAAAACCTTGGTTTGTGCCCCCCCACTACAATGAACCATTCCATGAATTTCGGAACGCATTAGATCCAGAATTTTCTTTATTACAGGAGCATAAGTTCTGGTTGGGGATAATACAAGTTTTCCAGCATCAATTTCGCCATATCCAGGAACCTGAATTTTGTCAGTCAAATTCATTTTTCCACTGTATATAAGATCTTCAGGAACCAAAGGATCAAAACTCTCAGGATATTTTCCTGCAATTTTTTTATTAAAAACATCATGCCTTGCTGATGTCAGGCCATTACTGCCCATTCCTCCATTATATTCATTTTCATAGGAAGCTTTACCAGAAGATGCTAAACCAATGATAACATCACCAGCCTTAATATTATCATTTGAAATCACATCACTGCGCTTGATTCTGCACATTACAGTTGAATCAACAATAATTGTTCTTACAAGATCTCCAACATCGGCCGTTTCACCACCTGTAGAATATATGCCAATACCTTTTTCACGTAAATCTTCTAAAATTTCCTCTGTCCCATTAATAATGGCCGAAATCACTTCTCCGGGTATCACATTTTTATTTCGCCCAATTGTGGAAGATAGAAGTATATTATTCACAGCTCCAACACAAAGTAAATCATCAAGATTCATTACAATGGCATCTTGAGCAATTCCTTTCCACACAGATAAATCCCCTGTTTCTTTCCAATACAAATAAGCAAGTGAAGATTTTGTGCCAGCTCCATCAGCATGCATAATATTACAATAAGCAGGATCTTCTGAAATAATATCCGGTATTATTTTGCAAAAAGCCCCGGGGAAAATCCCTTTATCAATATTCTTGATTGCATTATGAACATCTTCTTTGGATGCGGAAACTCCTCTTAAATTATACCTGGAATCTAAATTATTCATTTCAACCTAAAATTTTACTTGGAATGATAAAAAAAAAAGCATCCCTAAAAAGGGACGCTTTAGTAAAATAAGGTATAGGAAAATTCACTACACCTTTAAAAAATTATTCCTCGTCCTCTTCAATTTCCTCTTCAACCGCCTCGTCTTTTGTTTCTTTAGGAGTTTCTGAAGTAGTTTTTTCTTCAGGGAATCCACCCACCGGAACATAATCAGATCTGATAACTTTAAATCTTGTTCTTCTGTTCTTTTGGTGAGCTGCTTCCTTTTCTTCATTGGACTTAAGTTTAGCAATTTCAGCATCAGAAATAAGAAGTTGATCCTTTCCGTAACCTTTTGCCAACATTCTGTCTGCTGCAATCCCTTTTGAAACTAAATAAGTAACACATGATTTGGCTCTATTTTCAGAAAGAATCTGATTAGGTTTTTGTCCACCCCTGGAATCCGTATGAGAGTTCAATTCAATAACAATCGTAGGATTATCAATAAGGGTTTGATATAAGAAATCTAATGAGTCATGAGATTCAGGACGAAGGGTAAATTTAGCAAGATCATAAAGTACTTCAGGAAATGCAATTTCCTTTTTCTTGGTGGTTTGCAAAGCAAAATCCTTGATAAAAGTTGTTGACTCTGTAACTCCAACTGTAGTTTCCTTCCCTTTTGCATTTAAATAATCCTTTGCACTTACTGTTAATTCATAAGTAGTATTGGATTTAATGTATCTGTCATTTCCTTTATCTCCAAAAATATAAGTTCCTGAGGCATCTGTAGTAACTTCAGCAGAAGTACCATCGGAGCCTATAAGTTTTATAGTTGCCTGGTTAATAGGCTTTTTAGTTTCAACATCAGTAATTGTTCCCTGAAGAACAAAAATAAGCGGAGGAAGAACAAAAGAGAAAATATCATCACCACCCATTGAACCATCGCGATTTGAAGTAAGAAATCCTCTATCTTTAGTACCTTCAAACACAATTCCATAATCATCTCCTGCAGAATTAATAGGATATTTTAAGTTTTCAACTTTACCCCACTTTTCACCTGTTTTTTCAGCTTTAAAAATATCCAATCCACCCATTCCCATGTGTCCTGTTGAAGAAAAATACAAGGTGCCATTTTCATGGATAAAAGGGAACATTTCATCTTTTTCAGTATTAATTGATGAACCTAAGTTTACAGGAGTAGTCCAAACTTTCGCCTTTTTTTCATAGGTGCTCATCCAAATATCACGACCACCAAATCCGCCTTCCATATGGCTTGCAGTAAAAAACAAAGAATTTCCATCTTTGGTTATGGCTGGGTGACCAACTGTAATGCTATCAGGGCTAAGTTCAAGAAGCGTAATTTCAGTCCATGCGTTTCCTTTTTTTACCGCAGTATAAATTTTACAAGGCATATCCTTGTTTTTTTCAACCCCGCATCGGGTAAAAAACATGGTCCTTCCCTTGCTGTCAACACAAGCAGCACCTTCATTAGCTACGGAATTTACCTCACCTCCAATTGGGGCAGGTGTACTCCATTTTCCATTTTTATCTCTTTTTGTTTCATAAATATCTGAAAAACTCTCACCTAAAGTTACATCAATTGTTTTACCTGCTGAACCTTCTCTTGTAGAAGTAAAAATCAGTGTATTGTTTTTTTTGTCGGCATAAGTAGGTGAAAATTCATATTGCTTGGAATTTAACTGGGTTTCCGGCAAAACAACATATCTTGTGGGTTCGTCAATCCATTTTTGGGCCATTTCAGATGAAACAACTCCATCTTCCCCCCTTTTATCTGAAGGATTAAGAGCTTTGTAATTATTGAATTCAACTATTGCCTGAGGATAATTTCCCATTGCTTTATAAACTTCAGCAAGCCTAAGGACTGCTATTGGGTCTGGAAATTTTGCCTTAATTGCCTTTTGATACCACTTTTCAGCTTGTTTTGGATCAACCGTGTTAAAATAACATTCTCCAAGCTGGAAAAGGATTTCAGCTTTTACAGCTTTATTCTTCTCTTTAGAATATGCTTTTTTATACAATTCAATGGCTTCGAAAAATTTCGCCTCTGAATAGGAATTGTCAGCATCCTTTACAAAACTCTTTTGCGCTGACGCTGCACCACAAAAGAATGCTACAATAAATAAGCAAAGTATAATTCTAATAATTTTCATATAGTAATCAAATTTAGTTTTTTGAAGAATAGCACCAAAAATAAATAAATAATTTAATTATATCAAAGCTTTAGGCAAAAATAAACAAACTCCCACCTTTAAACAGAAACGGTGGGAGTTTATTATTAGATGCTATTTAAATTTATCTTGTAAAAAGTAACTCTCTGTACTTAGGTAATGGCCACATTTCATCATCCACCATTAATTCAAGTTTATCAACATGATACCTAATTTCCTCAAAATAATTTTTCACCGAATCACTATATGCGACTGCCTTTTCACGTGAATCAATCATTTTATTGACTTTCTTCCGTGATTCAACCATCTCTTCTTTTTTACTTATTATAATAGCCATGCGTTCTGAAATTTCAGTAACCATCCTTAATAAAATCAAAGAATGCTTTTTATAATCAGCAGGAGGAAGTACCTCTTTAAGTCCTTTTAAGTTTTCAAGCAACACATTTTGATATTTAATAATTGTTGGCACTATATGGTTTTGAGCTAAATCACCCAAAATACGAGATTCAATTTGAATTTTTTTCGTGTAAAGTTCAAGATAAATATCATGCCTGGCATATTGTTCAACTTTAGAATAAATTTTAAGGTTCTCAAATAAACTAATTGTTTTCGCTGAAACAAACGCATCAAAGGCCACAGGAGCAGATTTTATATTTGAAAGTCCTCTTTGGGCAGCTTCCTTAACCCATTCTTCACTATAACCGTTACCTTCAAATAAAATATTCTTTGAAGAAACTATATAACTTCTTAAAATTTGTAGAATAGCCTCATCCTTACCTATGCCTTTTTCAATTAGTTCATCAACCTGGCCTTTAAATTTAATTAATTGATCAGCCACAATTGCATTTATAACAATCATAGCAGTAGCACAGTTTGCAGATGAACCAACTGCCCTGAATTCAAATTTATTTCCTGTAAATGCGAAAGGGGAAGTCCGGTTTCTATCCGTATTATCAAGTAAAATATCTGGAATTTTACCTATAATATTTAATTTAAGATCAGTTTTTTCATCTGCCGACATTTTTCCTTTCTTTACTTTAACCTCAAGCTCTTTAAGAACTGATGTTAATTGAGAACCAATAAAAATTGACATGATTGAAGGAGGGGCCTCATGAGCACCGAGTCTATGTTCATTTCCAGCTGAAGCAATACAAGCTCTTAATAGGTCTGAATTTTCATAAACTGCCTTAATAGTATTAATGAAAAAAGTTAAAAATTGCAGATTGGTCTTAGGAGTTTTGCCAGGACTTAATAAATTTTTCCCGGTGTTTGTTGCTAATGACCAGTTATTATGTTTACCAGAACCATTAACCCGTGCATAGGGTTTTTCATGAAGTAATACTCTGAAATTATGATTCATTGCAATCTTTTCCATAAGATCCATCAGTAACTGATTGTGATCAACAGCTAGATTTGCTTCTTCAAAAACAGGAGCGCATTCAAATTGGTTTGGTGCAACCTCATTGTGCCTTGTTTTAATAGGAACACCTAATTTATAACATTCAATTTCAAAATCTCTCATAAATGCTGTTACACGGGCAGGAATTGAACCGAAATAATGGTCTTCTAATTCCTGACCTTTTGCAGGACTATGACCAAAAACAGTTCTTCCTGTCATCATCAAATCTGGCCTGGAATTGAAAAAGGCCGTATCTATAAGAAAATATTCCTGCTCCCAACCCAGTGTTGAAATGACTTTGGTTACATTTTTATCAAAATACTGGCAAACATCTACTGCTGCTTTATCAACAGCACTTAAGGTTTTCAATAATGGAGTTTTATAATCAAGTGCTTCTCCCGTATAGGAAACAAAAACAGAGGGAATACATAGCATTTTCCCAATAACAAAAGCTGGAGAAGAGGGATCCCATGCAGTATATCCTCTTGCTTCAAAAGTATTCCGAATACCACCGGATGGAAAACTCGATGCATCTGGTTCTTGTTGGACAAGTTGAGTTCCTTCAAATTTCTCAATTGCCGATCCTTCATGAGGTTCAAAAAAGGCATCGTGTTTTTCGGCAGTCGAACCTGTGAGGGGTTGAAACCAATGGGTATAATGTGTTGCACCTTTTTTGGAAGCCCATGCTTTCATTGAAGAGGCAACCTGATCAGCAATTTTCCTGTCAATGTTTGTTCCTTTATCAATTGCGCTGTTTACACTTTCAAAAGCCTCTTTAGAAAGGTATTCGCGCATAGATTCTTTGCCAAATACATTGGAAGCAAAAAAATCAGAAATTCTATCTGATGGAATATCTACCTGTTTTGGTGTTCTTGAAAGCACCTCTTCCAGCGCTTTAAATCTAAATGATGCCATGATTTATAAGTTTTATGCAAAAATAACGCAAAACCTTTAAAATATTTACACCTTTTTATGTTTTTTTTTCAACACCCCCCTTTTTTTACTAACTATTTAAAAAAAAGTTAATAAAATAAAAAAAACAATGTAAAATTAAGGGGGTGTGTAGTCAAAATGTTCGATTATTTAAAATATACTTTCATTTTAAAATAAGTGCAAGGGAAAATAATGTATCAGGTTTTAATGCAATGGGAGGGGTATACTAATAAAGGATTCAATCCTTTTTTAAAAAAAATCAAACACCTTAATTTATGACAATGAAAATATAAACCAGGTAAAATGAAACTAATACCAGTCCTTTTAACCTTCCTATTTTTCTTCCAAAATACATTAAAGGGAAAATCAACAATGAAATTCCAAGCATCCAATAAATATCAAAATTAGCCATTTCAATACTAATTGGAATTTCTTTTACCATTGCTGTAATTCCTAAAATGCCAAGTAGATTAAATATATTGGAACCAATTAGATTTCCAATAGAAATATCTGTTTGTTTCTTTAATGCCGCAATACCAGAGGTTACCAGTTCAGGAACACTTGTTCCGAATGCAACTACTGTAATTGCTATTATTCTTTCGCTTATACCGAAATTTTCTGCTATACCCACCGCTCCGTTTAAAAACCATTCAGCTCCAAGAATTAAGCCCAGGACACCTAAAAGTATAAATAGTAAGCTTTTCCAAATTGGAGTTGTAACCTCCGGAATTAATTCAGGTTCATCGTTTTTCGGGATTTTTTTGTGCTCCTTCCGTGATTTATATATTATCCAGAAATTGAACAAAATTAAAAACAGAAACAGGAATAAACCTTCATAAAATCCAATAAGATTATTAAGTAAGAATAGATAAAAAATCATACTGGAAACCATCATCATAGGCCAGTCTATTTTTAAGGAATCCTTATTTATTAAAATTGGAAAAATAATGGTGGTAACACCTAGAATTAATGAGATATTGGCAATATTCGAACCAATAACATTTCCAATTGAAATATCAGGATGCCCTTGAATAGCCGCTTTAATACTGACAAGTAATTCAGGGGCTGATGTGCCAAATGAAACAATGGTCATACCAATGACAAGGACAGAAACATTGAATTTTAAAGCAATGGCAACTGCACCTTTAACTAAAATTTCACCGCCCGAAATAAGTATAGCAAGTCCAACTATCAGTAAAAGATATTCCATTTATTAAAAAAAATAAAATACCATTATGAATTCAGGCATGGGAAAACTTACTAAGGCTTGTTAATATCAGTTTCATTTTTGATAACCTTTGCGCTCTCTTGAATTTCTCTTTGAATATCGCTTGTGGCGTCCTTAAATTCTCTGATTCCCTTTCCAAGTCCACGAGCAAGTTCTGGAATTTTCTTTGATCCGAAAAAAAGAAGGATAACTAAAAGAACAATAAATATTTCTCCACCACCTAAATTAAAAAATAATAACATAGCCTTTGAATTTAATGCAAAGGTATAAAAAAAGCCCTTTCAATTAAAATGAAAAGGCTTTTTCTTTAAATTAAATATGGTTTATTTTAATTCTTCAGGTTTCTTGCTAAAGTCAATTACAATTGGAGTTGCAATGCAAATAGAGGAATAAGTTCCTACAACAATTCCAATCAATAATGCAAAAGAGAATCCTCTGATCACTTCACCTCCAAAAATAAATATAGCAATCAAAACGATAAAAATTGTAAACGAAGTATTAAATGTACGACTCAATGTACTGTTTAATGCTTCATTTATCAAGGTATCCATTTCTCTTTTTCTTGAGGTAGAAAGGTATTCCCTTATACGGTCAAATACAACCACTGTATCATTTATGGAGTAACCAATTACCGTAAGTATAGCTGCGATAAACGCCTGGTCAATTTCCAAGGAAAAAGGCAGTATTCCATAAAATAATGAGAAACAAGCAAGAACAATTAGCACGTCATGAAAAATAGCTACAAGCGCACCTAATCCAAATTGCCATTTTTTAAACCTCAAAATAATATAAAGGAAAATAACAAGAAAAGAAAATAAAATAGCCCAAACTGCAGCTGCTTTAATATCATTCGCAACTGTAGGACCTACTTTTTGAGAACTCATTATTTCAAAATTGCCATCACCAAATTGAGAAAGTCCTTCTATAAGTTTATTCTCAACAATCTGTTCAGCATCTTCTTCCTGGGAATCAATCAAATATTTAGTAGTAATTTTTACTTGTTGAGCTCCACCAAAAGTTTTCACTTCAGGAGCCTCATCAAAAGCAGTAGTAAGTGCACTCCGTAAATCAATTGTTCTTACATCCTGATCAAACCTTACTACATAGGATCTTCCTCCAACAAAATCAACACCCATATTTAATCCCCTGGCTGCAAAAGAAATAATTCCTCCAGTAATAATAATTCCTGAAATCAAATAATAGATTTTTCTTTTACTAACAAAATCAAAGTTTGAATTTTTGAAAGCATTTTCAGTGAATTTAGTGAAAAACTTAACGCTTTTGTTTTTATCCAACCTGTAAAGAAAAATTAATCTTGTAAGGAAAATTGCAGCAAAAAGGGAAGTTAAAATACCAATGATAAGCACTGTAGCAAAGCCCCTGATTGGTCCAGTACCAAATGTATAAAGAATAATACCGGTTAACAAAGAGGTTACGTTTGCATCAATAATTGAAGAATATGCTTTTTGATAACCATCCTCAATTGCCAGCCTAAGGCCTTTTCCTGTGGAAAGTTCCTCTCGTATTCTTTCAAATATAAGTACGTTGGCATCAACTGACATACCAATAACCAATACAATACCTGCAATACCAGGAAGTGTTAAAACAGCACCTAAAGAGGCAAGTACACCAAAAATAAAGAAGAGGTTGGCAAGAAGGGCAAAATTCGCAGCTAAACCAGCCTGATTGTAATAAAATACCATGTAAACTAAAACAAGTAAAAGTGCAATAACAAAGGAAATCAAACCTGCCCTTATTGACTCTTCTCCTAAAGATGGGCCAACTACAGCCTCTTCAACAATCCTTGCTGGAGCAGGAAGTTTACCTGCTTTAAGAACATTGGCAAGATCTTTTGCCTCGGTAATAGAAAAATTACCAGTAATGGAAGACTGGCCACCAGAAATTTCTCCTTGTACTGTAGGGAAAGAATAAACAAAATCATCTAAAACAATTGCAATGCTTTTACCAATGTTATTGCTTGTGAGTTCTCTCCATTTCCTTGCTCCTGCAGCGTTCATAGTCATGCTAATTTCTGGAGTAGCACCAAACTGGCCGAAAGTTTGTCTTGCATCGGTAATTACATCCCCTTCCATAGCTGCTTTTCCATCTGGAGAAGCAGGGTTAATTGCTATGAGTTGCAATGCTTTTCCTTCTTTATCAAAGGCCTTAACAGTCCAAAGAAATTCGGTTCTTGAAGGAAAAACTGCTCTTACTTTCTTGTGATTTAGGTATTCATTTACTTTTGCAGTATCTCTAATTAAGGCATAACCAACTACAGGTCCTTGTTCTGCCCCTGAAGGGTTTAGTAAAGCAAAAAGAGGATATTCTTTGGCAAGTTCCTGAAGATTTTTTTCAGCCGCTAAAGTATCACTAACACTTGTAGTATCCTCAAGCTCTAATTTTTCAAGAAGGGTTGGTTTTTCTTTTTCTGTCTGGACCAATTCTTCCTGAGGTGCAACTTGTTCAGCAGAGGCTTGAATTTCATCCACTACAATAGCTGTGGAATCAATTCCTGCTTCTTTTTTTAATTCTTTTACTACCTCATTTGCTGCCTCAAGAAGGGGATAAATATTTTTATTTTCATGAGTTTCGAAGAACTCAAGTTTTGCAGTACCTTGTAATAACTTTCTTACACGTTCTTTTTCCTTTACACCAGGTAATTCAACTAAAATCCTGCCTGAATTTCCAAGTTTTTGAATGTTTGGTTGTGCAACACCAAATTTATCAATACGGTTTCTTAAAACATTGAATGATATTTCAAAAGCATCTTCTGCCTCGGATCGTAAAAAAATTAATACTTCCTCATTGGTTGATTCGTATGGTTTTATCTTCTCAGAAAGTTCCCTTGTTCCAAAAATAGTTGGAGAAGAAAGTTTTGCATCAGGAGCAATTTCATTAAAAGCCCTTCCAAATAACGTAACAAAATCCTCTTGTGAGGTTTTTTGAAGTTCAACTGCTCTTGCAATAGATGCATTGAAAGCTGGATCAATACTTTTATTTGCCAGCTCTTTTATTAACTCAACAACAGAAACCTCAAGAGTAACATTCATCCCACCTTGAAGATCAAGGCCCAGATTAATTTCCCTGTCTTTAACCTCACGGTAAGTGTAATTTCTAACTAAAAGATTATATACCGGCTCACTTGCTATAGAATCAAGATATCGTCTTTCGGCTTCGGGGTCACCTGCTGCTACTTCTTTGGCGTTCTTCTCAACGCGATTAGCGATAAATGTAAATGATAACTGATATAAACAAACCAGCGCAAATACTATAGCGAACAATCTTATCGCACCTTTACTTTGCATAAAATATAATATTATTTTTTTAAATGAAAAAATTAAGGCTGCAAATATAGAATAACAATTATTATTTCACAATGTAAAAATGATCCTTGAGGAAATATTGTGTCAATAAAGTTGAAACAGGTATATAATTATCGAAATCTCAACTACAAAAGAAATGGTGTATGAAATTCGTTTGTGCTTTTGGTCATTTTTAATAAATCCTGATATCAATAATCCATTATTGCTATATTTGTGCTATCTGCAATAAACTATTTTATGAAAAAATGCATTTTACCTTTTCTCCTATCCATCATTCTGCTTATTAATAGAGAAAAAGTATTTTCTCAACCTTATTTAATCAGAAATGATTCAATTCCTGTTAAAATCAATTCTGATTTTATCAAAAACCCTTGGACAGGCGGTCACAACTTTTGCCAGTTCTCGGAAATAGATTTAAACGGGGATGGAATAAAAGATTTATTTGTATTTGATCGTTCTGGAAATAAAATCACTACCTATATTAATAAAGGAATTCCAGGAGTTATTGATTATACCAATGCCCCGGAATATGCCGGTAAATTTCCTGGTTTAAAAAACTGGGTTCTTTTAAGGGATTACAATTGTGATGGAAAGGAAGATATTTTTACTCACACCAATGCTGGAATTGCGGTTTACAGGAATGATTCAGATATAAATGAAATAAAATTCACCCTGGTAAAAGATTTAATTCTTTCAAAATACTATCCCTCAGATGTTATGTCCTATAATTTATATGTAAGCTCAGTTGATATTCCTTCCGTTATGGATTTTGATGGGGATGGGGATATGGATATCTTAACTTTTAGTAGTTTTGGAAGTTCTGTTGAATTGCATTTGAACAATTCAGTACAAACCTTTGGTAATTGCGATAGTTTACAATATGAGGTTGTGGAACGTTGCTGGGGAAAATTTACCGAGGGTATGAATTTTGACTATACCCTTAATCAATCCTGTAAAAGAAGTAGCGAAAACAACGGAAGTGGAGGACTCAGGCATGCTGGCTCTACTCTGCTATCACTTGACTTAACAGGAAATGGTGCTCTGGATCTTGTAATTGGTGATATTGGATTCTCCAATATGGCTTATTTGTTAAACGCAGGCACTTCAACTAATGGACAAATTTCAGAGGCATATCTTAATTTCCCCAGCAGTTCATCACCCGTTAATTTAACATTATTTCCAGCAGCTTTCTATGTTGATGTTGATAATGATGGAATAAATGATTTACTAATAAGCGCCAATGCAGAAAATGCTTCTGAAAATTTCAAAAGTATATGGTATTATAAAAATCAAAACAGAAATGATTCTGCTGATTTTA
The DNA here is from genome assembly GCA_013696965.1 of Bacteroidota bacterium. Taxonomy (NCBI): domain Bacteria; kingdom Pseudomonadati; phylum Bacteroidota; species Bacteroidota bacterium. Next base: position 48,329 of record JACCXN010000079.1, read on the forward strand.
AATTTGTTCAGGATGATTTTCTGCAAAATTCTATGATAGATGTTGGTGAAGGAGCTTATCCTGTATTATCGGATTATAACATGGATGGAAAAACGGATTTATTTGTTGGCAATTACGGTTATTATACCGGTTCTGGAAACTATTCTTCCAGTATTTCGCTATTTAAAAATACAGGTACAGTATCAGTTCCAGCTTTTGAACTTGTAACACGTGATTATGCAAATATTTCATCCTTTGGATTACGGAATGTTTACCCTGCTTTCGGAGATTTGGATGGTGATGGAGATTTAGATATGCTTATTGGTGAAGATAATGGTCAACTTTTTTATTTTGAAAACATTGCAAGTATTGGTAGTTTACCTTCCTACACATTAAATTCCCCTAATTACTTTGGAATAGATGTGGGCCAATCCTCAACCCCACAACTTTTTGATGTGAATGGAGATGGCCTGGTTGATTTATTAATAGGGGAAAGAAATGGTTCTTTAAATTACATCCAAAATACGGGAAGCATTAATGCTCCTGTATTCAATTCAACTAATATGGTTCAGTATTTTGGAGGTGTTGATGTAAGAATAAGTTCTAATATAACCGGTTATAGTATTCCTTTCATTTTTAAAGAAAACAATACATTAAAATTGATTGTAGGGTCAGAAAGCGGAAGGCTTTTTTATTACAATAACATAGAACAAAATCTAAACGGAAGCTTTAACCTTGTTAGTGATTTTTATGCAGGATTAAAAGAAGGTTCAAGAACATCCCCAGCAGGTTTTGATTTAAATAACAATGGTGAACATGATCTTTTTATAGGCAATTATGCAGGTGGATTAAGCTATTTTGAAAATGCATTAACGTCATTAAAAACAGAATTAAATCAAGAAATTGAATTTAAAATTTTCCCCAATCCTGCATCATCCCATATAAAAGTAGAACTAATTGTAGAAGGTACAAAAAAGCCTGCTGAATTAATAATTTACAATTATTTAGGGGAATTACTTTCAAAGGAAAAAGTAATAAATTCTGGAACAATCATAGTTAATACTGCCTTTTTAGCTGATGGCATCTATTTTATAATGGTTAAAAACGAGGACAAACAGGCAATTGAAAAATTTATTATCAAAAGGAATTAGCTTTTAGTGTTAACATAAGTTCTTTTTTGTTAAAATCAACAACTCCTTTAAATTGCATTAATAAATCACTTCCTAAAACTCCTGCTATTTTTGGCAATCCAAGACATTCGTAGGATTCATTCACATGTGAGAGGTCAATTAAAACAGCATCATAACTTAAAAGTTCTATTTCACCTATAGCTATTTTACTAATAATAGCCTTATGGCTAATCATTGAATTAGTACCTAAACCTGTGGTTAATTTATCATGCATTGTTATTTGAATGTCATTGATGTAATCATTAATTGAATGAGAATCAAAAACTGTTTTTGAAGCTCCTGTATCTACAAGCAATATTGCGGGAATAGAATTTATTTCAATATGTATGTGAGGATGAAAACCCTCATCCTCTATTGCTACAATAATTAGTGGGATTTTTATTTTCATTTGTGATAAAAATAATAAAAAAAGGCATCCAATTACGGATGCCTCTGTAAAAAGAACATATTTTGTAAATTAAGCTACTGCATTCATATTATCTAAAACATCCATTACTTGTTTAACTGCAAGAGCTGAATCAGCTAACAATGCTTTTTCCTGTTCGTTTAATTCAAGTTCTATTATTTGCTCAATTCCTTTTTTACCTAATTTAACCGGAACACCTAAATAGATATTCGACAATCCATATTCTCCATTAAGCAGCGCACATACAGGAAAAATCCTTTTTTGATCTCTTACTATTGCTTCAACCATTTGTGCTGCAGCTGCTCCTGGAGCATACCATGCTGAAGTTCCCATTAAATTAACAAGTTCTCCACCACCTTTTTTGGTTCTTTCTACAATGGCACTGAGTTTTGTTTCATCTATCAACTCAGTAACTGGTATTCCAGCAACAGTTGTATATCTTGGAAGAGGTACCATAGTATCTCCATGCCCTCCCATTAATACAGCCTGAATGTCCTTTGGTGAAACATTTAAAGCCTCAGCAAGAAATGCTCTATAACGAGCCGTATCAAGTATTCCTGCCATTCCAAAAACTTTACTTGAATCAACTTTTGCAGATAAAAATGCGCAATAAGTCATAACATCAAGTGGGTTGGAAACCACAATTATAATTGCATCAGGAGAATATTTAATAATATTTTCTGTAACCATTTTTACAATCCCTGCATTTGTAGCAATTAGATCATCACGACTCATTCCCGGTTTTCTTGGCAAACCAGATGTAATTACCACAACTTCTGAACCTGATGTTCTGGAATAATCATTTGTAACTCCAATAACTCTTGTATCATATAAGTTTATTGGAGATGTTTGCCATATATCAAGAGACTTACCTTCAGCAAGTCCTTCTTTTATGTCCAAAAGAATAACTTCATTGGCTAATTCTTTATGTGCTATAACATTTGCACAAGTGGCTCCAACATTTCCTGCTCCTACTACTGTAATTTTCATGTTATTTATATTAAAGTGTTAATTTATTTTTTATGGCTGCTAAATTAGAAAAGATAAAATTAATTATTAAATTTATTTTCAAATAAACCTGATGAATTCGATTAAACAATGATAATTAATCAATAGCGTCCTAAACGCTAATTAGAAAATAAAAAAATAAGAGAAAGAATTTTGTATATCAAAGTTACCTTTGAGTTGCACAACAAAAAAACTTTCTCTCATGACAAATATAACTTTGTTTTCTC
>JACCXN010000080.1 GCA_013696965.1 Bacteroidota bacterium
GTCTTCACTTCGTTCAATTAAGAGATGCGTATTTTGATCTTTTTCTAGATAATAACAAAGAGTTCCGGTTTAGGGTAGGCCAAAGTAAAGTGCCGTATGGGTTTGAAAACCTTCAATCCAGCCAAAACAGGCTTCCATTAGATCGTCATGACGCTTTAAACAGCGCTGTTGCAAATGAACGTGATCTTGGAGTATTCTTTTATTATACTCCAAAGCATATCCGTGAAAGATTTAAGGAGCTTGTCAGTTCGGGATTAAAAGGATCGGGAGATTATGGAGTACTTGGATTAGGTATCCACAATGGACAAACTGCAAATAGGCCAGAAGCAAATAATTCTTCACATTATGTTTACAGGTTAACCTATCCTTTTGTACTTAATAACGGACAATTTATTGAAGCAAGCGTGCAAGGATATCATGGTAATGTGGTTATAAACCGTTCGCAAACAAATGGAGCAGTAAATGAGTTTTTTGAAAGAAGAGTAGCCGGAACCTTTGTTTTTTATCCTCAGCCTCTTGGATTTCAAGCTGAATTTACAATGGGCAAGGGCCCCGAATTTAATCCAGTAACTATGAATGTGGAAAACCAGGACTTATATGGAGGTTACGCACAAACCATGTACATGCTAAAAGCAGGCAAACAGCTAATTATACCCTTTGCAAGATGGCACTATTATAAAGGGGGTAAAAAACAAGAAATAGATGCCAGAAGGTACCTTGTAAATGAACAGGAAATTGGAATAGAATGGCAACCATTTCCAGCATTTGAATTAGTTGCCATGTACACAATGTCTGACAGGACTTTTGAAGATTTCAAAAACCCAAACAACAGGCAAAGAGGAAACCTTTTAAGGCTTCAGGCACAATTTAATTTTTAGCACAGTTAACCTTATGGTAACATCAGGTTAACATTCAAATAAAATGACACCTATACTTTTGCATAAAAATAAATTAAAAAGTAACATTTAATAACATATAAAAAAATGAAAATAAAATCAATAGTAATAGCCATCGGAATATCTGCATTAATTGCAGGCTGTGGCACAAATAACAACAACGAAGTAAATTCTGAATCAAAACTTAAAGGAGATATAAAAATAGATGGTTCAAGCACAGTTTATCCTCTCACAGAAGCTGTTGCAGAAGAATTCAGAACAGTACAACCTGATATTAAAATTACTGTTGGTGTTTCAGGAACTGGTGGCGGATTTAAAAAATTCAGCCGGGGCGAAACAGATATCAGTAATGCATCAAGACTTATTAAAGAATCAGAAATTCAGGCTTGCAAAGAAAATGGAATAGAGTTTATAGAAATCCCTGTTGCTTATGATGGATTAGCTGTTGTAATTAGTAAGGAAAACACTTGGGTTGATTTTCTAACTGTTGAAGAACTTAAAAAAATATGGGAACCATCTGCTCAGGGAAAGATTATGAAATGGAGCCAAATAAGAGCTGGTTGGCCTGATAGTGAAATTCATCTTTATGGACCTGGGGTAGCTTCAGGTACTTATGATTATTTTACTGAAGCCATTATGGGCAAGGCCCAGTCAAGCAGGGGCGATTATACTGCAAGCGAAGACGATAACGTGCTTGTACAAGGCGTTTCAACCGATAAGCTGGCACTTGGTTTTTTTGGACTTGCATATTTTACTGAGAACAGCGACAAATTAAAACTGGTTCCAATTGATGACTTAAATGACGAAAATGGTTCTGGCCCGATAACTCCTACAATTGAAACTGTTGAGAACGGCACTTACCAACCTCTTGCCAGGCCCGAATTTATTTATGTAAATGCAAAATCTGCAGAACGTGAAGAAGTAAAGGCATTCATTAATTTTTATCTTGAAAATGCTGCTGCACTTGCAAAAGAAACTGGTGCAATTGCACTTCCAAAAGAAGTTTATGCTGAGGCTTTGAAAAGATACGAGGAAAAAATTGTTGGTTCTGTTTTTGACAAAGAAGGAGGAAGTGTTGGAGTTAATTTGCTGCAGGTACTTAAAAAACGTCCATAAAGGGACAAGGCTTTCTAAAAAAGCACAGGTATAAAACCCTGCTTTTTTTATAGATTTAATAAATCAGGTATGAATTTGAAGGAAAAAATAATTGAAAAACTGCTCTTTGCCTGTAGCCTTTTAACCATACTCACTACGCTTGGCATCATAGTGGTATTGCTGTATGAATCTATATTGTTTTTTAAAGAAGTTCCCATTTTTGATTTCTTAACAGATACTGAATGGACACCTCTTTTTGAACAAAAAAGATTTGGAATTCTTCCTTTAATAAGTGGAACACTATTAACTTCTCTTATTGCAATAGTTGTTGCAGTGCCTGTTGGACTTACTATTGCTGTTTATTTAAATGAATATGCAAACCAAAAGCTAACAGTTGCAATAAAACCTGTTTTGGAAATACTTGCTGCAGTTCCTACTGTGGTTTATGGCTTTTTTGCCCTTACATTTGTTACTCCTTTGTTGCAAAAATTAATTCCCGGACTGGCTGGTTTTAATGCGCTTTCTCCGGGAATTGTTATGGGAATAATGATAATTCCATATATTTCTTCATTGAGTGAAGATGCACTCAGGGCTGTTCCAAAATCATTAAGGGAAGCCGCCTACGGAATGGGTTCCACAAGACTGCAAACAGCATTTAAAGTAATGATCCCTGCTGCTTTTTCTGGAATTGCTGTTTCGGTGATTCTTGCCATTTCCAGGGCAATAGGTGAAACAATGATTGTAGCAATTGCAGCAGGTCAGCAGCCAAGATTAACATTTAACCCAATGGTGCCAATTGAAACCATAACTACCTATATTGTTCAGGTAAGCCTTGGGGACGTTCCTCATGATTCATTAGAGTACCGAACTATTTTCGCTGCGGGAATTACTTTATTTATCTTAACTTTTATTCTAAACAACATTAGTTTTTGGGTTAAAAGCAAATTCCAGGAAAAATATGAATAAGGCTGAAAAAACAAATCGTTTAAAAGATAAAGCATTTAATCTTTTTGGAATATTTTGCACTTTTTTTGGCTTGCTAATCCTTATAGTGCTTTTATTTGATGTGTTTTCAAAAGGAGGCAGTCGTATAAGCTGGGATTTTATTACTGGCCTGCCATCACGTATTCCTGAAAAAGCAGGAATATTAACTCCATTAATCGGATCGATATGGATACTTATTTTAACTGCCGTTATAGCGTTTCCAATAGGGGTTGCGGCAGCCATTCACCTGGAGGAATACGGCAGCAAAAACAGGCTCAGCAAACTGGTGGAAATAAATATTGCAAACCTTGCAGGGGTGCCTTCAATTATTTATGGCTTACTTGGTTTACAAGTATTTTCGCGTTGGGTTCATTTGGGCTCAAGTCTTTTAGCAGGAGCTTTAACGCTTGCCCTTTTGATTTTACCTATTATTATTGTGGCTACAAGAGAAGCCATTAAAGCTGTTCCAAATTCTATTCGGGAAGCTTCTTATGCACTGGGCGGATCAAGATGGCAAACTATCTGGATGCAGGTATTGCCAGCATCAATGGGTGGAATATTAACGGGAGTAATTTTGGCATTATCCAGAGCAGTTGGGGAAACAGCGCCACTTATTGTAATTGGTGCACTTACTTATGTTGCTTTTGTTCCTTCTGGGCCTTTAGATGAATTCTCTGTGCTTCCTATACAGGTTTTTAATTGGATAAGCAGGCCCCAGCATGGATTTGTAATAAATGCAGCTGCGGGAATTATTGTACTTTTAGCCATTACTTTTATTATGAATGGCATAGCTGTTTATTTTAGAAACAAATGGCAGAAAAAAATTAAATGGTAATATCAAAATAGTATATATGTTAACCCCAAAAACGAATAAACTTGAAACCAAAAATCTTAATGTTTTTTATGGCGAAAGCCAGGTTCTAAAAGATATTAATATGGTTATAAAGCCAAACACGGTTACCGCTTTAATTGGGCCATCGGGTTGTGGTAAATCTACCTTTTTAAGGTTATTCAACAGAATGAATGACTACATAGAAATTTTTCGAAAAGAAGGAGAAATATTGATTGACGGAACAGAGATATACAGCAAAAAAACAAGTGTAGTTGAGCTTAGAAAAAAAGTAGGCATGGTATTTCAAAAACCCAATCCTTTTCCAAAAAACATTTATGAAAACGTTGTGTATGGTTTAAGAATACAGGGAATAAAAGATAAAACAATATTGGATAATGCGGTTGAAAAATCATTAAAACAGGCTGCTTTATGGGAAGAGGTGAAAGATAATCTTAAAAAATCTGCTCTTTCTTTATCTGGCGGACAGCAGCAAAGGCTTTGTATTGCAAGAGCCTTGGCTGTTGAGCCCACTGTAATACTTATGGATGAACCTACCTCTGCACTTGATCCTATTTCATCTGCAAAAGTTGAAGAATTAATCTATGAATTAAAGCAAAAATACACTATAGTAATTGTTACCCACAATATGCAACAGGCAGGAAGGGTAAGCGATTACACGGCTTTTTTCTATTTGGGTGATTTAATTGAATATGGAAAAACAAAAGATATTTTCACCAATCCAAAACAAATAAAAACTCAGAATTACATTACCGGTAGGTTTGGTTGATGTTATTAAAATTGAGAAAAGAGATCTATCAATTAAAACCTTAACAATAAATAATACCAAAGAAACATGACACATCTTGATACAGAACTTCATTATTTAAAAGAAGATTTGATAAAAATGACCAGAATGGTGAGGTCTCAAATTTCTAAAGGAAAAAATTCCATATTTGATTTTGATAAGGACCTGGCAAAAGAAATACTTTTTACCGAAAAAAGAATAAATGCTTTTGAATTAAAAATAGACCGTGATTGTGAAAAAATTTTCGCCTTGTATAATCCCTTAGCAGCTGATTTGCGTTTTGTGCTTGCCGCATTAAAAATTAATTCAAACCTGGAACGCATTGCAGATAATGCAGAGAGCGTAGCTCATTATGTAATGGATGTAAAAACACCATTTTCAGTTGAAGTTCTTGAAAAGTACAATTTAACTAAAATGTATGAAGTAGCTCTTGCTATGCTTGATGATAGCCTAGATGCTTTGATTAATGAAGACACCGAACTTGCAAGAAAAGTTTTTATAAAAGACGATATCCTGGATGAAATTAACTTGGCTGCAATAAAAACCACCCTTGCTTTGATTGAAAACAATCATCCTGATCCTTTACATTACCTTTCCGTTTTATCCGTAATTAGAAAAATAGAAAGAATGGGCGACCAGTCCAAAAACATTGCTGAAGAAATTATTTTTTACATTGAAGCAAAAGTGTTAAAACATCGCACTTAAGGGGAATATTAACATTTATGAAAACCATCCGAAATTTATTGAATGGACCAGTGGAAAGGTTAAAATAGGACAAAAACAAAAAAGAATGCAGTTGAAGGGTATGCCGAATAAAAAAGCAAAGGTTACAAGTTGAATTTTATACGATTTTTCATTTGTTTTTAAACGAAATTATTTGCCCACTATTTTAAATTAATCCTTCTGAACAATCAAATTGGCAGATGTCCTGTTTAATGTGAATTCTGTGTAAATTCTGTTATTTTACTGCTTTTATGGCCCAAGAATTCCATAAAAAATAGGACAAGGAGAATTTAATTAATCCTTGCAACTTTTACCACTTCTTTCACCTTGTTTTTGTGACTGAAAACACCAAGGTAAATTCCCGGTAAAATTTCACCTACCTCACAAACGGATTTCCCTATGCCCTTATCAAGAGTTTTGCTTACCACCACCCTACCTGAAAAATCCAGCAAGCTAAAAGCATCGCAATCATTATGCTTAATTTCAAGATGATTTTTATTTTTCCAATAAGCCTGGCACTCGGCAGTGTTATAATTCTGAGAAATATTCAAAGGATCTGAGACAATAATAACACCTTTCATTCCCATTGAAGCATGAGGGTCGCATACAAAATAATAATTTCCAGGATTATCAACAGTAAAAGTAACATCAGTGGTAGGAGCTCCAAAACCAACCCAAAAGCCACCATTGTGGTTTGAAGTGTTATTCAACCAATCCGCATAATCCACTTGGGTGGCACTGTGGTATCCAATTGAAACAAATTCTATAATATCTCCTGGCTCTAAATAAAGCGTGTCTGGTTGAAATTCAGTATCAATGGCTGTTAAAACGTGCGTAGTTTGGGCCCTAAGGCTGAAGGATAAAAAAAGAACAATTATAAAGAGTATGTTTTTCATGATAAAAGTTTAAAATTTATTTTCAAAGCTAATAAATTATTCAGTTAAAGAAACAATAAAAAGTGGTAATTGAACCTAATACTTTTCCAAAAAACATCCATTTGAGCAATGCTGCCCCCTTCTCAAATATATTATTACTTTTGGGTATCCAAATAAATTATCCATTATAAAAAATAAAAAAAATGAAACTTCTGATAAACCTGGTTTTACTTCTTCTAATCACACAGAAAATCAATTCTCAAACACTTATTGCTCAGGCAAAACCAATGGGTGGGAAATTATGGGGATATATTGATATAACAGGCAATTTGGTTATACCTGCTAAATATGCCACCTGTTATGAATTTACCGAGGATGGTTTTGCAGCAATTTATGAGGCAAAACAATATCATTTTATAAATAAAAAAGGCGAAAAAATAATTACTGAATTAAGTGGATTTAAACTTATAGATGGGTTTGGAATTAATCTAAAAGGCTATAACAATGGACTAGCTCCTGTTAAGATAGGAACATCATGGGGTTATATGGATGTTCAGGGCAAGGAATCTATAAAGCCTTCTTATGATAAAGTATCGGAATTTAATGGTGGTTATGCAGTGGCAAGCAGAGGCGAGAAGAAATTTGTTCTGGATTTAAAAGGAAATGAAATTCCGGTAACAGACACTAAAGTTTTTGCTTTAAAACATTTCTCTGAAGGCCTAGCGCCTTTTGATGGCCAGGATAAAAAAAATGGCTTTATTGACATAAGTGGAAAAGTAGTTATTGAACCTGATTTTATGAGTGTAGGATATTTTGTAAATGACTTAGCATGGGCTAAAACCACTGAACTTACAGTGGGTTATATCAACAAAAAAGGAGAATGGGTAATAAAGCCGCAGTTTACTGCAGCTAAAGATTTTGATGCTCAAAGCGGAATGGCCCGGGTTAAAATTGCAGAAACATGGGCCTATATAGACAAAACAGAAAGGTTTTGAATATGCAAATAGAAAAATATGGTGATTTTAGCGAAGGATTATGCGAAGGAAGAAAGAATACCCTTTTTGGTTTTTTTGACAAAAATGGAAATTGGGTAATAGAGCCACAGTTTGAAAATGTTCGCAATTTTAAAAATGGCTATGCGGCAGCAAAACAGGGTGGGAAATGGGGAATGATTGATCCTTCAGGAAAATGGATCATTCAGCCAAAATTCGCTGCAATCAAAGACATGGAACTGGCAAAATAAATTTGATGTTTTAACGGTAATGAAAGGCTGTTTCAAATGCGAGGCACCCTTTTTCTTGTGATGAACTTTTTTTTAATATTAAAAAAGCCGGCAATTAACTTGTATGCCTGAAATAAATTTTCCTTATTGGGAAGCATTACACAAATCTTGTATTCCCAGTCAAAGATGGAGGCTTTTCAACTATAATAATACCAGTATTTTTGAGGATGAGGGGAATAATTCTTATTCTGGCAACGAGTCCGGAGATATAGGAAATTAATCAACAACCCACTATTAGCAATAGATAATTGTAAATTCAACCAGATTAACAATTATCTTTGCATAAAAAAACACAGAAATTAAACAATGTCCGAACTTTTTGATTATATATTAGCCCAGCAATTATTGGCAATTGTGATAACCCTTATACTTTGGCAAGTGGCTTATCGTATTTTTACATATATAACTTTGTCGGATACTAACTGGAAAAGGCTCGAATATATATGGATATTTATAGCCCTTTTGGGTTTGATGGCATTAATTAATGAAAATAAAAGAAGTTCTATTGCTACTCAAATAAGTATAGTTAAACAAGAAATAACCATAGATCTGTCACTGGTTAATTTTTTATTGTCAGATGTACAAACTTGTACTAAATACAAGAAAACTAACCTTTCTCCTGAATATTTTGATTTGCACCAGCATGACCAGAACCTTATTTGTGAATGGTCCAAGAAATTCCTTATTGGAATTGATTCTATTTATGGCATACCCACCGAACCGCTCGATGTGGAATCGATTAAAACAATTGCTTTTAAATCAGATTTCATGCTTGGGTATGTAAAGGAAATTAGTTTGTATGGAAATCGAGTAAATAAAAACATCGAAAAATTTAATGTTTACTCATCAGAAATTAACAAAAAGATATGGGATGATTTTTATAAAACTATTGGTATTCTTTTACTGATTATTGCAATTGCAATACGACTAGCATTAACTCAGAGAAATGTTATATTGTCAAAAAAGTGCTAAGAAAAAAACCTAGAAACATTGAAAATTTATAGTGTCATTGAAGAAAAAACAATGCTGTTTAAGGATTTTTAATGACACCTTTTAACTAAATGGGAAAACCATAGGGGTTAATTAAAAATTTTAATTTATTTCATCTAAAGCAATCATTCAAAACTAAAAACATGTTGGTATTTCACGCTCAATAACATTTAGTAATCTTAACCAATCAATTTTTTTTTCTGACTGCTTGATAATCCCACCTTTAATAATCCTTACTTCTTCCTTTTCATCTCTAGTTTAAACAATTTAAACACTTTAATAAAGGAGGTATTTTATTTGCTTGATACATTTTACAGGACAGAATACAATTTAAATGAGAAAAAATTACGAAAAAGGAAAAGTGAGGGAATAAGCAAGGATCAAAGCTTATTTATGCAGGAACATATATATAACTTTAAGAATTGTTAACTTCTATATACTGTTGATTTTCTTTCTAATAACGGGAAAAAAAATTTCTTAATGTATCTTCAAAATTTAATTTATGAAGAATAAAGAGAAGATAAAAAGATATCGATGGCTTATTAAATTAAGCAAGAGAACAGAAATTCCTTTAATAGTTCTTGGATTTGCCTGGATAATTTTACTTGTGGTAGATTTAATCTGGCAACTTACTCCTGTTTTACAATACATAGTATCTGCAATTTGGATAATTTTTATTTTTGATTTCCTGATAAAGTTTTTTTTAGCCCCAATTAAGTGGCTATTTCTTAAAAAGAATGTACTGACAATTATTTCCCTATTTATACCAGCTTTAAGAGTATTCCGAATTTTTGCAAGTCTTAGTTTGTTAAGATCAATTGGTGTTATTAGAAGTATTCATGTAATTAGGATTATTGGCTCAGTTAATAGGGGAATGCGAGCACTTGGAAGAACCCTTGAACGCAGGGCTTTTGGCTATGTGCTGATACTTACTTTAATGGTTTGCTTTGTTGGAGCTGCGGCAGTGTTTGCTTTTGAAAGGGAAACAGGAGCTTTTAATAATTACTGGGATGCATTATGGTGGACAGCAATGCTTTTGACTACAATTGCCAGTGAAAATTGGCCGCAAACACCAGAGGGGAAAACGGTAACACTTTTGCTGGGTTTATACAGTCTTGGAGTTTTAGGTTATTTAACTGCCATGCTTGCCTCTTTTTTCATTGGACAGGATGCAACAGACAAAAAAGGAGAAATTGCTGGTGCATTACAGTTAGAAGAAATAACAAAAGAAATGAGACTTTTAAGAAAAGAGATTGAAAAATTAAATAAACAGGAATAGATGATCAAGTGACAATGGTGTTCCAAAAATTATAGAACAAGTTGGTATTGTTAACTAAAGAAAGCACTGATTTAAATTTACTTAAAACTGGTAGCTTGTCGCGACTTTTTCATTGCTATTTATCCCAAAATATATTGGAGTGAAATGTGAAAATTCCGCCCGGCAAAAATATAAATTGTTTTTCTTTTACAGATAAAGAATATCTCTGGCCAAAGATCTCCTCGTCCACATCGATTACATCTAAAGGCAAAAATAGAGAGATTGCTTTAAGCTGCTGTTGCTGATCAAATACCATCCGCATCAGTTCAAAATTATAACATAGCCTTTCCTCATAACCATGTTCACCTGAAACTGATGTAGGATAACCTGTAATTAAGGAAATTTCTTTTAATTGCAGGGATGAATTATAATAATAAACCAATCTGTTGCCAAAGCTTTCTAGGTTATCAACCGCTATTTTTTTTTCATATACAACATGGGTGGAATCATAGGAATAAAATGATTTTTTTGCAGTTAAAAGTTGAATGTTAGCACTATCAAGGTAAGAAAATTCATCAATTGGAACCTTTAGCCTGTTAAATGTTTCATGATTGTAAAAACGAATGCCATTCAGATTGCCAGAATTGAATGAAAAGGCCAATGTATCTGTGATATTGTTCTTCAATTCTTTATAATTTACAAAATGTTGAAAAAAAGGATCTACAATAGAAATTTTCAATAAAACACCTTGGTTAAATTCCAAAAGCAGTTTAATATCAGAACCTTCAGCACTGATCTCAACAATACTATCTAATTTCCCTTTATGTACTTTAATGCTTTTCTGGGATTCAGGAAATATTTCACCGTAACTGTTATTCCAGTAGGAATAATAATTACCTGTAACTTCACCATTTACAATAGTGCCATTGAATAACAAGGGTTTATCATCACCAGGATATTGGAAAACATACGATCCATTTTTAAAGCTTTTGCCTTTAATTTTAATTATTGGAATTGAGTTATATAGTTCAAGGTATTTACTGGTATCTAATTCGAAAGGGTCAACTTGAACCAAAACCTGTGCAAGGCAAATTCGCTGGTTAAATAAGAGGAGAAAGAAAAGGAAAAACCAAAAGAAATTTCGCATTATCAGATAGAAATAAGTATTTAAAAAGAATAAGCAATTGGACAATTTGTAGCATTGGCAATCTTGTTTCTGTTGGCTAATATAACACAAAATGTAATACTACAATGACAAGTTGCGTGACTATTTTAAACACCTCAAAAATGCAGTATTGCCAGTGATTTGGCTTTTCATTTTGCACTTTTTGTCCATTCTATTATTTCTTTAATTACATCGGTCCAATGATTCCTATTTTTAAAATCAGGCCTTCCATCCTTTACTTCAAAAAAATTGTGGTCTAAGCCAACATATGGTTTTAGTGTAAGGTTACTTTTTTGGTGTTGAATGAAACTAATAGGAAGTAAATCACAGTTTTCCAAAATAATGTCTTCTGTGCCATAGCCAACAAAAATTGGTATATTAATGTTTAAAAGATATGGAATATAATCTATTGAAAAAGTTGTAATGGAATTGTTGCCGTTTTCAAAGTCCTTAGGTTTTTGATTAATTTCTGTCCATCTCTCATAAAGTTCGTCAATATTGGACTTATACTCCTCCCCTGTTATTTTATTTGTTTTTAATTTTTGTCTTTCACGTCTAACATATTCATCATATCGTCCAAAAGCATTGAAACCTAGCAATGAAACTGTTGAAATATTACTATTTTCAGAAGCAACTACAGCTGCAATTTTCGCACCCTGTGAATGACCGATTAAATGAATGCTGTCATTTTTAAACCATTCTTTTTTTTGCAAGTCCGAAATAACCTGATTTGTTCTGTTTACATAATTTTCCAGATAATTGTCTTTCAAATATTCTTGCTTAAAAGTGTTTTCTTTTACAGTATCAACTATATAGCAATATTCCTGATTTAAGTTCTTTTGCCCTGCAACAATTGGTGTTTTTGGCATCGAAATCTCTATCAAATGATAATAGGCTATAAATTCTGAATATTCAAAGGGAATATTGATGTGTTTAAAATCAACAAAATCAAAAATCAAAGGCACAGGTAAAGAGCCTTGTAAAAACAATATAATAGGTTTAGATGATAAAGTGTCAGTTCCAATTTTTATGTATTCTATCGTGTCATTTTCAGTATAAATGGAATATGAAAAGACATCAATTCCATCAATTTTTCTTGATATTGAAGGCTTATTCTTTGCGTTTTTATCTACCTGTCTGTCTGGTTGAATAGTGTTGCAAGCCAAAATAATTAAGGTTAATATGACAACAAATATTTTCATTTAAAAATTTAGTAAGTTGCTTTATACTATTGCAAACTTAATGTTTTTTCGCAGTTTTCTCTAAATTTAAAGCCGAATCCTGGGCTGGGGAAAGCCCTCTTTTGTTTTTGCTGGGCGTCAGCATTTGACGGGTAAAAAAAATAAATATGTGATTTGCATGCTAAAAAATGAATTTCAAAAAGTGCATGGGGGATAAATAAAGGATAGGTAAAGAACAATTCGAATTATTAGGGAAATTTATGAAAAACCTCCCTCCTAGGCTTTCTCGTAATTAAATTAGGTAGAAAAATAAATAATTGTTTCGGTTTCCATTACGCTTTGCATAACGGTTTACAAGGTTTGAGATAAAAAACGAAAAAGTCAAAAAAGGCCAGCTATCATTCTTTTTTTCTGAAATCAATGTTATAAAAAATCGCTGCCTGTAAATAGTGTTTTGTAGTTGTGTTTACTGTTTGAGCAAGGTATCCTATCTGAATGTTTGCATTTGGGATAAATTGATAGCCAATTGCTCCGTACAAACGGTTTCTATCGAATGGCGGGGATGAAAAATGAATAAATACTTCATCATATAAGCTCAGAAATAAGGTGTTTTTTTCTATTTTTTGTTTATTCAGAGGTACAGTTATCCTAAGTAAATATCTTATTCTGTTCAGGTATTGGATATTGTCATTTGT
The DNA here is from genome assembly GCA_013696965.1 of Bacteroidota bacterium. Classification (NCBI taxonomy): domain Bacteria; kingdom Pseudomonadati; phylum Bacteroidota; species Bacteroidota bacterium. The sequence goes on from JACCXN010000080.1 coordinate 12,782, forward strand.
CTGCTTCCATCGCTGCTCAAGGCGATAGCGGTGTTCAAAAATAAACCTTCCTAAATTGTTACGCATAAGAAACTGTTGCCAAATTCTATTTTCGGAACTATGGGGACTTTCCATCAACTCATCATTGTCAGTATAACTATTTACACGGGCATATCCTGCCGATAAACTGGATGAAGATTGCAAATGAAAATTTATTCCACTCCTGAGTAGAATCTGTTCTGCTTCATCAAAAATCCCATAGTCTCGGTATTGAGCCTCTGTATGAATACTCCATTTATCGTGCAGGCGAAGTTGTCCGAAAAACATGGTCCAGTTTCCGGTTTTGTTAGATGATGATTGAGAAAATGCAGAAACATTTATCAAAAATAAAAAAAGGCAAAGTGCATGTGTTAATTTATTTAAATGTTTATTCATTTACCCATTGCGAAATTGCACTCATTGTTTCAGTATAAAATATTACCTCACCTGTTGAAATATCATGCGTGCCACCAACAATTCCTATTTGTCCGTTTTCAATCATTTCTTTTAAAATCGGGCTTCGTTCCATAATATTTTTAACGGTTAGTTTTACATTAATAGTTGCTACCTTTTCTACAAAATCAGCATTGCCGGAATTCCGATTGTTTTCCACCGTCTTTTCCTCCTCAACGGCAGGTCTTATTTTAGCCAACAATGCAGTTAAGTTGCCCATTTCCACATGGTCGCAAGCGCCTTTTACCGCACCACATTTTGTATGACCTAACACAACAATGATTTTAGCACCTGCCACTTTACAGCCAAATTCCATGCTACCCAAAATATCTTCGTTGATAATGTTTCCGGCAATACGAACACTAAACACATCTCCTAGTCCCTGGTCAAATATCAATTCAGCAGAGGTTCTGCTGTCAATACAACTTAGAATTACTGCAAAAGGATGTTGTCCATCTGATGTTTCATTTGCCTGTTGCAAAAGATTCCGGTTTACTTTAAGATTATTTACAAATCTTTTGTTTCCCTCCATTAATAAATTTAATGCCATTGAAGGTGAAATAGCTGTTTGCATTTCTTTTGTTAGTGTTTTCATTTTTTTTTGTTTTTTTTATGGTTAATACTTAGTTTAAATTTATGCCCTTTACTTCAAGGGTTATTCCTATTGTTTTTGCGTGTATTTGAAAATTCTGAATGATTTCAATAACATCGTAGTGGATGGATTTTGATTTTGTTCCGTCAATAATAACTTTTGAATTTGCCGGAATGTGGTTGAGCATTTGTAAAATGTTGCCTTTATTCAGAAATGAAACTTCTTCTGAAAGCACAATTAAATGCTCATGATTTGGATGTTTTTCTTCCTTGGTATTGTAAAAAGGATTTCTGAAATTGTTACGCAGGATATAAAAAATTGCCACAGCCATTCCGATAGCAATTCCTTTTAAAAGGTCGGTTAAAAGTATTCCCACTATGGTTGCAATAAAAGGAACAAACTGTTCCCAACCTTGTTTATACACTTGCTTAAATAATGCTGGCTTTGCCAATTTATACCCAACCACAAAAAGAATTGAGGCAAGCGTAGCGAGTGGAATCATATTAAGAAGTGCTGGAATTGTTATTGCACTTATCAGTAAGAAGAAACCATGTAAAATAGCCGACACCTTGGTTTTGCCGCCAAATGTGATGTTTGCACTACTGCGAACAATAACCTGCGTAAGTGGTAATCCTCCAATAAGACCGGATATAATATTACCAATGCCTTGTGCTTTTAATTCTCTGTTTGTTGGCGTGATTCTTTTATAAGGATCGAGTTTGTCGGTAGCTTCTACACAAAGCAAGGTTTCTAAACTGGCAACTATAGCAATCACAACTGCTATAATATATACATCGGGGTTTTTCCATGCAGACAAATCAGGAAGAGTGAATTGTCTGAAAAATTCCCCTATACTTGATGCCACCGGAATTTGAACAATTTGTTTTTCCCCCAAACTAAAAGGGAGTAAATTATTTTGAAACAAATAGTTTAAAAGTATTCCTGCAAAAACTGCCACAAGAGGCCCGTTAATCAAATTGAACACTTTATGTTTTTTCATCAGCACATAGTCCCAAAAAACAAGAATCAACAATGAGATTACTGTAACTAATACTGCCCCTGGTGTAATATAATTGAGCGTGTTGAATAGTGCAGAAAAGGTATTTTGTCCGTCAGGTTGGATAAAAGCAACATCGCCTTCAAAGTCGGTATCGTAACCGAAGGCGTGTGGAATTTGCTTGAGAATAATAAGCAAGCCAATACCAGTTAGCATTCCTTTAATAACCGATGAAGGAAAATAATAGGCTATGGTTCCCAATTTCAAATAGCCCAATATTACCTGAATTACACCTGCTAAAACTACAGCAAGTAAAAATGCCTCCCATGAACCTCCAAGTGTAGCAATGGAACTTAGTACAATTACTGCAAGTCCTGCTGCGGGACCGCTCACTCCCAATGGAGAGCCGCTTGCCTTACCCACAACAATACCACCAACAATACCTGCTATAATTCCTGCAAACAAAGGTGCTCCTGATGCAAGGGCAATTCCTAAACATAAAGGAACTGCAACAAAAAACACGACTATACTCGCTGGCAAATCGTTTTTGAGGTCTTTAAAGAGATTTTTCATAAAGTGATTATAATATTTCGAAACAAAGGTAGTAATAATATTCAACAAAGTAGTATTGCTATCATTAAAAATACTTTTACAATTAAAAACGCTATTGCAAGTCGTTAATTGTTGGAGTTGTATTTTGGAAATATGCTGCAAAGGACCTGAATTTAACGATAAGAGAGTATTTTATGGGTTTAACTTAAAGACTAAAATTCTAAAAAAGAAGAACCAATATTCGATTTCAATCTTCAAGAGATTAAACAGTTTGCAGTTAATAATAATGTGAGTATAACAAGAAAAACTTAAAAGAAAGACCAGTTACCCTTGCAGCAAACCTTAAATTCTTTCATCCAATTTTACCGGACTTTGTTCATTTGCACTACTCAATCTCCATTCATAAGGATAGTTTACAAACCAAGCTTCTACCGGATTATCATGAATATAATCCTCTTTTTGCTGGATCATCTTATTGCTGTAAATGAAAAACAGAATCACTAAGAAGACTATAACTCCTACTCTTTCGTAATATTTGAGGAAATTTAAGCAAGGAGAAAAACAATGCTAAAAAGAGAAAATATAATAGAATTATTAAAGAATTTGAAGTTTGTCAAAAAAGGAAGTAGCTGCTTTTCGCTTAGGCCTTAAAAGTTTTAGTCCTGAAATTATTTGGACAAGCATAGGGCCTAACTATATTGTTTCATAAAAGGATATTACGGTAAAATGCCACAAAAATTCAACAATTCTCTTTGCTTATCTTGGACAAATACGCTCCACAAATGATTAAATAAATGAAGCCTTACAAAATTGCAATTATCATCCCGAAATAAAATGCGGTCTTTAAATTCAAAATAGTTGTCTGTTAGGGTATTGTTAATCTCATCTTTTTAATTTTGTGCACAAGTGGTTTTTGTATTTGCAAAAGCACACTTTTTATTTAATTTCCCATTTCTTCCTCATAAAGTACATAGATTGATTCCGTACAATATTGGTAGCAGTGTATCTTTCTGTCCTGAAGTTTTTCATTCGTTTTTACCCGTTTCTCAATATCTTTTCCATCTTCTTGCCTTTTGCCAATTCGTCCACCAATTTGTCCAAATACCTTATTTGTTTCGTTATAATATTTTCAATTTCTTCTATCCGATAACCACAAATTACACCTTTGATCAGGTGAGCATTTAAGTTCAAATTTGCGCTCTTAAAAAAAGTTTCAAAAGTCACTTTCTCATCAATCAGTTCTTGTAGTTTTTTGTTGTCAAAACCGGTCAGCCATTCTATTACTTGATGTAATTCTTCTTTTGTCCTGCCTTTACACTCAACTTTTGTGATGTAATGCGGATATACAGAGGCAAATGTCATTTTTGCCATTCGCTCATTGTGTTCAGGTGTTATTTTCATGCTATTTTAAACTTTCTAATTTCAATTTAGTGTGGAACCTATCAGGTAACTTTTAGTTACCCTTGCAGTAAACCTCCCGATTTTGGATCTGTCAGCGATTTGTACTTTTAATAATTTTTATAAATTTATTCTGGTTAGTTAAGTTGTCTTGTAAGTCTTTTGTTGGGCAATAATAAGTTTCAATAAAATTCATCTCAAGATAGTCAGAAGTTAATCGAAAAGGTGTCTCAAAACCCTCTGGTAATGTTAGGTCAGTACCTACAGAAACTAAAAAGATGTTCTTGCCTTTTAAGTTGCGTCCTATATGTTTTTCGGTTGTTACAATATCTGTCAGGCGGTCGAAGAACACTTTTAAAAGCCCACTCATTGAATACCAATAAACTGGAGTTGCAAATACTATTGTTTCAAACAGCAGAACCTTTTCTATGACTTCTAAAAATTGGTCTGTCTCTGAGTAGTGGCCCTGATAATCATAGTGCGATATTTTAAAGTCAAGAAGGTCTATTGTTTCTGAGTCAATACCCGAAAAAAGTTTTTGTGTCAACAGTTTAGTATTGCTGTCTTTCCGTAAACTGCTTAAGATTATTAATGTTTTTGTTTCCATGTTTTTTTGTGTTGACATTCAACCCTACCCTTTTGGCTATGCATGTTAGCACATAGCTTTATTGCACCGGCAAATGCTGTTCTAAAAAATCATATACCAAATTAAAATGTTTTAATGGCTCAATGTGTCCACCCTCTAAATTGCGTGTTGCTTATAATATTTGAAATTATTTTCCTCTAGTCTTTCTATTATTCTGTTGGACATAAGAGTTGCAGGCCACTGCTCATCGTTTTTACCCGACATAATCAAAATAGGGCCATTTATGTATTCTACCTTTATTTCTGCATTTTTTACGGCTTTTTCATCTTCCAGCATCATACTGTGCGCTGTAAATAAATCTCTTTTCAATGAGTTGTAATAGTTTTCTTATCAATAGCGTCCTAAACGCTAATTAGAAAATAAAAAAATAAGAGAAAGAATTTTGTATATCAAAGTTACCTTTGAGTTGCACAACAAAAAAACTTTCTCTCATGACAAATATAACTTTGTTTTCTC
>JACCXN010000081.1 GCA_013696965.1 Bacteroidota bacterium
AGCTTGCGGTTGCACCAGCATTTGTCCAATAAGTTAAGGTTCCTGCGCCTGTACTTCCTGAAGTTACTGATGCTGCAGTTATATCTACCGTTGCTGGAGAACAAACTGCCGCAGGATTGGTAATTGAAAGTACAGGGGATGGGTTAATAGTAACAGTAACAGGTTCAATATCTGAACAACTTGATGCTGTTGATTGTATATAATAGGTACCGCTTGAACTAACCGCACTGGGTGAGGTTAAAACTGTTGTTGCACTGGCATTTGTCCAATAGCTTAGTGTTCCTCCACCTGTGCTGCCAGCCGTTACTGAAGCGGTAGTTAAATCTACCATTGCTGGAGAACAAACTGCCGCAGGATTTGTAATTGAAAGTACTGGTGTGGTATTAATGATAACAGTAACTGGTTCAATGTCAGTACAACCAGATGCTGAAGATTGTATATAATAAGTGCCGCTTGCACTTACAGCATTTGGGGATGTTAAGCTTGCGGTTGCACCAGCATTTGTCCAATAAGTTAAGGTTCCTGCGCCTGTACTTCCTGAAGTTACTGATGCTGCAGTTATATCTACCGTTGCTGGAGAACAAACTGCTGGAGGATTTGTAATATTCAAAACAGGATTTGCATTAACCTGAATTACAATTGTACCTGCATCACTTACACAACCACTTGCATTTGCGGTAACCGAATAAGTTCCTCCCATTGCCGTTGTAACATTATTAATGGTAATTGAAGTTGTATTTAGCGAAGTATAGCCATTAGGTCCAGTCCAATTGTAAGCAAAAGTTGCATCAGGAGAATTAACACTGATTATCAAAGTAGCTCCCTGACAAAGTGGATTAGTGGATGAACTAACCATTGGTGCAGCAGGAGCGCCTGGTGAACTTAAAGATGCTGAGCCTTGCACAGTACATCCTGCTGAACTCATAACTACAATAGAATAAGATCCTGCTCCAAGTCCTGTAAAAGTATTTGAAGCTGCAAAAGAGCTTCCTCCATTTATAGAATAAGTAAGTCCTGATCCTGTTGCATTAATTGTTATAGCTCCGTTGTTTACTCCACAACTAAGGGGGTCTGTTTCATTAATAGAAGTAATTATGGGATTTGCGTTAATTGTAACATTCACAGTGGCAACAGCACTTGAACAAGAATTTACAATAGCAATAACTGAATATGTTCCAGACATGGCCGTAGTAGCATTTGCTATAGAAGGATTTTGAGCTGTAGAAGCAAATGAATTAGGTCCAGTCCAGCTATAAGTTGCACCTGTTATAGTTGTTGCAGCCAGCATTATAGTTGAGCCTACACAAAGGACAGGGCTATTATTATAAGAAGCTGTAGGAGTCGCAGGTGTAGGATTAACAGTTACAGTTACAGCAGTTCTTGCACTAATACACCCATTAACACTTGTGGTTTGTACATAATAGGTTGTTGTAGCAGATAAAACAGGAGTTGTATAAACTGCACCTGTAATAAGTAATGTGCCTCCAGAAGCAGCAGTATACCATTGGTAAGTGCCTCCAGGTGCAGTTGCAGTTAAAGTGGCTGTGTTTCCTGAACATATTGTTGTTCCCAAGGCTGTAGGTGAAGCAGGTAAAGGGTTAATTGTAACTAAAACAGTTCCTGGATTTGTCACACATCCACTTACAGTCAATATCAAGGAATAAGTCCCTGCGTTGGCAGAAGTAATATTTGAAATCACTGGATTTTGGCTTGTGGAAGCAAAGCCGTTAGGGCCTGTCCAGCTATAAGTAGCTCCGGTAATTGAAGGAGTTGTTAAATTTAAGGTGTTTCCTTCACAAAGTGGACTGTTGGAACTTAAAGCTGGCGCAGCTGTTGAAACAATTGAAACTGTTTGGCTTGAAGTTTTTACGCATCCTAGTGCATCAGTAATTTGTAAGGTAATTGTATAATTTCCTCCGGATGAGCTGTATGTATGGGAGGGATTTTGTAATGTTGATGAGTTTCCATCTCCAAAAGTCCATAAAAAAGAAGAGTTTGCAGTTTGGCAGGTTTTAGTAAAATTGTATGTTCCGCAGGAAGGAGATACAAATGAGAAACCTGCATCTGGCCCAATAACTGCAGTTCCACCGTTACACGCACCCCCAAACGTTAAAGTAAATCCTGAATTTGAAGTTGAAAAATTATCTACTAAAAGCGTGTAAGTGTTTCCTGCAATAACATTTATTGGATTATAATTACCAGCAGTACTATTAGCATAAGCCTGCTGATTTCCCATACAAGTTTTTACTCCGGGCTCTGATGTTCTGCAGCTGCTTAATCCTGTAGAGCCTGTGCACCCGCTCCAGTTACAGGCAATGGCATTGCCCTTTGTAGTACATGTATTAGGGCTTCCTGTTATATTCCATATTGCCCAATCATAATCATTTGCACCATTGTTCGGATTTATATTAAACTCTAAAGTTCCACTGCAACCAATTGTGAATTTATACCACCTTGACTGTCTTTCCCCTCCAGATCCCCAACAAGAATTAGTAGAGCTCACCTCTTGAGTACCAAAGCCTGCTGTGGAAGAGGCCTGGTTAATTACGGCAGTATTACAAAGAATAGCAGCGGTTGAACAATCCTGTCCTGATGACACCGGGGGATTGGTTGTGGTCACACAACTTTGAAATGTTCCCGTTGTCCCGGTAGGGGTATTTGAAATTGTATAAAAATATGTTGTTCCTGATTGTAGACCATTAAAAACAGTGTTCATAGGGGAAGCACCACATTGACTTCCAACTAAATTAAGGCCTCCTGCACAGGTACCACCTACAAGTATAAGCTCAATGTTTCCAGTAAATGTACCAGCCGTAACAGTAAAAGTTGCCTGTGAACCCGTTGCTGTAAAGGAATACCAAACATCAGGATGAACACTGTTGTTGTTTCCTGTTTGGCATCCTACCACATTGTTCCAGCCATCTGTAGCATCTACTGTTGTACCTGAAACACAAGTGCCATCTGGCGTAACCACCTGAGCTGTAGTACATATATTATTTGCCGGCTGCGCATACAAATTGACTGAAAAAAACAAAGCAGCTATAAAAGGAAAAATTTTCTTCATGACGATTTGGCTAAAAGTTTGAGATTATTCGTAGATGAATTCAACTAAGGGTTTAAAGGAAGGAGAATTTACTGTTTTTCTTGATGGAATAAAAACAGTAATTAATTCACTAAGTGCTTCAGTTTTATCAATAGTATCATCCCTTAATTCCTCAATTTTGGTAAGTGTTTCTTGTGCGATTACTACTACATATTTTGATTGTGCAATGGTTATTTGATAAGTGCCTGGAGTAGCTATAGGTAATTCTACTTGTTTTCCCTGACTAAAAACAGTTGTGGTAAAAAACAAAGCAAAAAAAGAAAGAAAAGTTAATTTTTTCATAGAGATATAATTGTTTTTAATTTGTCATTTGGCAGTAGGCAGTAGGCTTGTAATACTCATTCCTAATTTTTAAAAAAAGCGAAAACGAATTCAAAATCAATATTTTTCAAAATAACAATCTTGTAAGACCATTTTTAATAAAAGGCCGGTTTAATGACTGAACCCTTACACAAGGGGGTTTTCAAAGAATTTGTAAAGATAGTGATATTCCTGTTCAAATTTTTATTTTGAATAATAATTGGTAATTGTATATTTAGCCGACCCTTAAAAAGCAATCAACACCCTGATTGTTAATAATTTGACTGTATTTTTGGGTGATTGTATTTGCAATATTTTGTATCTTTATGATGTAAATCTTGCAAATTATTTGATATGATTCCAAAACAGAAAGCGCAAAATCAAGTTAGTTTCTTTTTCTCTTTTGAGGATACTTTGGATAGAGAACATCAACTTTTTATTTTGGCCAATAAGGTTCACTGGGCGGTATTTGAAGAAACTTTTTTACCCTTATACTGCCAAAATTATAGCCATCCGGCCAAACCTATCAGATTAATGGTTGGTTTATTGATCCTTAAACATATTCGTAATATTTCGGATGAGAGCGTGGTTGAACAATGGCCTGAGAATATTTACTACCAATACTTTTGTGGCGAAACTTCTTTTGTGAGTGGGGCTCCTTGTGAAGCTTCTGAACTAGTTCACTTTCGTAAACGTATTGGAGAACAAGGGATAGAGCTGATAATTAAAGAAAGCATACGGATAAATTGTGCCGCTAACAAAGTTTGTTATTGAATATTTCGGTTCAAAAATTTCCAATCAACCACCATCAAAATAAATGGAAATAAATACAATTAAACATTAAATAAAAAAGGAGCCGCACTATGCAGCTCCCATTTTTCCAAATTATTAACCCTTATCGAATAAGAGTTACTGTTCCGGTATGTTCATACGGCTTACCATCCAGGCCTTCTGCTTTAATCATTACAAAATAAGTTCCATCTGCAGCCTCATTTCCAGATACTTTTCCGTCCCAGCCAACATTATAGTCATCAGAAACAAACACTAATTTTCCCCACCTGTTGTAAATTGAACAGCTGTAACTCTTTAAGCCGCGACTTTTTACTTTAAAAACATCATTTTTACCATCCGCATTTGGAGTGAATACATTTGGTGCTTCTAAATTAGAATCGCTTTCAACAAAAATTGTAACACTAAATGTGTCCGGGCAATTTGCCAGGCTACTGTAGGCTATAAGTATTACCTCATAGCTTCCGCCTTCTGTATAATTATAACTTGTGTCTTTTTGATTGGAGCTTATTCCTGTTCCAAAATGCCAGGTGTAATTATTTGCAAAGGAGGATTGATTTGAGAAGTTTACATTATGTGGGGTTATTCCAGTTAATGGTGTAGCCGTAAACAAAGCATCTGCATAATCAATGGTTGCAGTAGTTTGTGCCGAATTACTCACGCAACCATTTACCGTTACAGTTAAATTATATGTTCCTATATTCTGAGAGTTTAAATTATTAATCAAAGGATTTTGAACATTTGAGGTAAATCCATTTGGACCTGTCCAGTTAAAGCTTCCATTAACAACATCGGAAGCATTTAGTTGTATGTTTGTTCCAGCACATTGGGCATTAATTGACTGAATTATTGGATCCAATGGTTTTGAAAACACATTTACTGAAAGAACCGAAGGTAAACTGGTACAACCATTCTCAGTTAGTGTTGCCGAATAATTTCCCGCATGAAATGTGGATACATTATTTATTTGGGGATTATTGCCAGGAATTGATGATCCATTCGGACTTGTCCAATTTACAGTTCCATTAGTAAGTCCTGAGGAAAGAATTAAATTACCTCCTTCACAAGGGGTGTTGGATCCTAGAGTTGGTGCAGCTGGTATGGCTTGAACGCTAACAACTACTGGTTCTATAGTAAAACAGCCGGTTGTGGTATTCGTGTTTTGTATATAATAAATCCCACTTGAAGGGACCGAATTTGGAGAGGTTAATGAAATTGTTGCTCCGGCATCGGTCCAATAGGTTAAAGTTCCTCCTCCTGTGCTTCCAAAGGTTATTGATGGATCCGTTAAATTAACAGTAGATGGAGAACATACTACAGGAGGATTTGTAATTGCAAGAACCGGATTTGTGTTTATTGAAACAAGTACCGACCCAGTTACAGAGCATCCGGATTCAGTTATTTGAATATAATAAGTTCCACTTAAATTTACTGCATTTGGAGCTGTTAAGGAAACTGTTGTCCCTGCATCCTCCCAATAGGTTAGAGTTCCTGCTGATGTACTTCCAACAGTAATTGAAGGATCGGTTAAATCTATTGAATTAGGTGAACATACAGAAAGTGGGTCTGTAATTGTAAGGACTGGATTTGGATTAATGGTAACAATAACTGGTTGTAAATCGATGCAACCATTTTCTGTTGCTTGTATGTAATAAGTACCACTAGAAGTTACTGCATTTGGAGATGTTGATGCATTGGTTGCACCTGAATCGGTCCAATAGGTTAATGTTCCTGCCCCTGTACTTCCAGCGGTAACTGAAGATTCAGTTAAATCAACAGTTGAAGGTGAACATACCGCAGCAGGATTTGTAATGTCAAGCACAGGTTTTGCATTAATAGTAACAATAACAGGTTCAATGTTAGTACAACCTGATACTGAAGTTTGGATATAAAAAACTCCATTTACAGCAATTTCATCGGGTGATCCCAAGGGAATAGTTGCTCCTGCATCTATCCAATATGTTAATGTTCCACCCATCGTACTACCTGAAGTAACTGAAGCATCAGTTAAATCCACAGTTAAAGGTTCACATAATGGTGCAGGATCATTGATATTAAGAACTGGAATAGAATTAATTGTAACATCAACTGTTTCAATATTAGTACAACCTGATACGTTAGTTTGAATGTAATAGGTACCGCTTGTGCTTATTGCTTCTGGAGATATTAAGGCATCCGTTGCCCCTAAATCGTTCCAATAGGTATAATTTCCACCAGGTGTGCTTCCATCAGTAACTAAAGCGGCTGTTATATCTACAGTTTCTGGGGAGCATACTGCAATAGGGTTTGTAATTGTCAGGGTAGGAATGGAGTTTAATACAACAGTTACACCAAATGAAACTACTGGGCAACCTGTTAAGGAAACTGTGTTTGTTACAATATAAGTACCCGCAGAACTTGTTGTTAAATCAATTTCTCCGGTATTAACGTCTATGGAAAGGCCAGAAGAGGATGAAAAATTCCCTGAGCTTGCCCCTGGTGCTAATATGGGCATTGGATTTATTTCATTCAAACAAAAAGGTCCTGAATAATTAAAATCTGCCTCTGGAGCTGATGTAATAACAATTGTAACGGTTGAATCTTCAGAACAAATACCATTGGTTGTATACGTAATTGAATAAGTATTCGAAGAACTTAATGAAAGATCGATTTCTCCGGTACTTGCATCCAGGCTCAAGCCCATAGGAATTGCCGAAAAAGATCCTCCAACTGTTCCTGTAATAATTGGACTTGTTGTTCCTGACTGACAATAAACATCTGTTGAATATTCAAAAGAAGGATTATCATTTGGGGTAATGGTAATATTAACTGTATTGGCAGTCCCGGTGCAGCTTCCGATAGCATAGGTAACAGAATATACACCTTCATGAATACTATTTGCATTTGGTATAGTTGGATTTTGATTAGTGGATAAAAAACTATTTGGCCCGGTCCAATTATAGGTAACTCCCGATGAAACTGGGGTAAATAGATTTAAAGTTTGTCCTTCACAAATTGGGTTATTATAAGAGGCTGCAGAAGCAGGTGGCATAGGATTGATAGTGACATTAACAGAGCCTGCGGAGGATAAACAACCATTCACATCTAAAATTAATTCATATATTCCTGCAAATGCAGATGTTACGTTTGGAATAACCGGATTTTGATCTGATGAAGCAAATCCATTTGGCCCTGTCCAGTTATAAATAGCATCGGTAACTGTTGGTGTGGATAAATTTAATGTAGCTCCTTCACATATTGGACTATTGGATATAGCTGAAGGTGTTGCTACACCTGAAACATTTACTGTTACTACCCTTTGATACTGACACCCAAATTCATCTGTTGCAGAAAAAGTGTAATCAAATGAACCTGAAGTCGTGAAGGGTCCCACTGAAATAGTATTAGCCAATTGGTTTCCAATGCATGTTCCGGCCGTTGGACACATTGAAGGACCCGGATCTGTTACTGTTGTGCTGGTTGAGGATTGAGCAGGTACTATTGGCCCCAATCCACTATGACTCCAGTTAGCAGAGGCTATGTCTGGAGTAATTGATTCTAATGAATTATAACAAGAATTCGGGAAACTTAGGGCCCAGCCAAAAAGTGTACCATCATCTTGAAATAGATTGTCTGTAATTTTCAAAGTCCATATTCCATTAAGAGCTGCTCCATTTAATGCAGCGAAATTAGTGGCCGAATTAAAGGTAATTGGTCTGGTGTAATTACCCACTTCACAAGGTCCGGAATATATTGCACAGGATGCTGAAATGTTTGTTGTACTTGCATTTAATCCTGCTGGTGGCCAGGCAACTCCTCCTGTATTTACAACAGTATACAATGCTCCGCAACCAGGAACCTGGTCATCTTGTTCTTTACTACATGTTCCAAATTTATTGCCCGATCCTGTTTGATTAAAAACGCGAACCGTTTGGCCGCTAGGCGCTATTAAATCAATTGTAAGGTCACCTGTATATGAATGTTCAATATTAAAAGTCAGGGTTGGATAACAGCTTGGGGAAACAGTTGATCCTACAGGAAAAAAACCAGTATAATCAATTCCGGAAGTATAACTTACACCAGAACCATCAGGTAAAGGAACAACACCAGTAATAATGGTTGGTGTAGCCTGTGTAGCTGTTTGTGACTTTACAATACCATCTAAATTAACAGATTGACCGCAAGAAATACTTAAAGGCGAAGTTGTTGTTCCTGTGAAACTTGGTGGTGGTATAATTCGGATTAATTTTGTTGCCGAATTGGAACTCATGCATCCTGTTGGAAAAATACTTGTATTGCTATCCTTAACAAAAAGCTTCACGGAATAAACCCCTGCACTTGCGTAAGTGTGGGTGGTTGTACTTGTTGTTGTGGTATTAGTGGTTCCATCTCCCCATTGCCAAATATAACTTGAAATAGTAGTGCCTGGAGATGAGGTTGAAGGAGAAGCATCAAAAGCCACAGTAAGGGAGCCTGGGTTTAAAGCAGTTGTTGGGCAAATATCTAAGGTTGAATAATCTGTTAAAGCAGCAGTGGGATTAGTACATCCTGTGATACAAGAAACTGTTCCTACCCAACCTGCTCTTTGTACTGAACCATCAGAAAAAAATTGAAAAGTAATACATCCATCTGGACTAAGAGAATTTACAATAAAACTGCCTAAATTGCCACATAATTGATTGTCACTTGTTCCCGCACCACCAGCAGAACTGGCATGCCACAAATTCAGGTAATCATAACAGAAACCAGAAGCAGATTCAGTATTAAAAGATGAAAAATTTATGCTGATAACATCCCCAGGAGTTGAAGGACAAAAAGTAATCGTGCTGTTTTGATTTGCTGAATAATTCGATCCGGCACCTCCATTATCAACAAAAGTTCCAGAGCAAGTTGTAACAGTTCCATTGCTTCCATTATTCATTGTATAGGTTTGAGCTATGGAATAACCAGTGAACAATATGATGGATAATAATATCAGAAATATACTTTTCATAGTCCGCTTTATTTAATGTTTTGTAATCTGTTTTTTAATTCCTGGTCAAAAACATAAATATAACTGAGTTCCTCTAATGTATATATTGTCTTCACTTTTTGCGATAAATTTTCATGATACTTTTTTAGGGAAGTATAATAATTATATGATGCAGGATCGCTTATCTTTATTTTAAACAACTCTTCCTCAGTATATTTACTTAGCAAATTGGTGCTCTCAACATCAAAAATAGCATTGTTTGATACTCCATTCAATTTATATGAATAATCAATTTTTTTATATGTTTTAGGATTGAAAACGGTACCCGGAGGAAGGTTATAGCCTTTTTTGTCGGAATCCTGACCAAATGAAATAGAAACTATTCCCAAGAAGACGAAAAAAAATATGAATTTTTTCATTTTATATTATATTTAGAAGTCAATTGTTTGGCATAAAATGCACTAAGGAGTTGTAAAGGAAGTTATTTTCTTTTTATTTTCCAATTGCAAAACAAGATAACTCCGTTAATAAATGATTATTTAAATTGCTTTAGGCCCTATACTTAATAAATTGATATACATTCGGATAATAGAAACTTCTTGCTTATAAAATTAATCCATTTCCTTGAATTTCCTTAAATTTGAACTTTACCAAAATAAAATTCATGGCAACTAAAATTGAAAATATAGACGACTATTACAAGGCCTATAATAAAAGTATCGATCAACCCGAAGCATTTTGGGAAGAAGTTGCCGAATCATTTACCTGGAGAAAAAAATGGGATAAGGTATTGGAATGGGATTTTGAAAACCCCGATATTAAATGGTACAAAGGAGCTAAACTTAATTTTACAGAAAACTGCCTGGACAGGCATTTGCAAAACAAGTGGGACCAAATTGCAATTATATGGGAACCAAATGAACCTGATGAGGAAGGTAGAAAAATAACATATAAAGAGCTCTATTCTATGGTTTGCCGCTTTTCTAACTGCCTTAAAAAACAAGGAGTTAAAAAAGGAGATCGGGTTTGCATTTATATGCCAATGATTCCTGAACTTGCTGTTGCCCTTTTAGCATGTGCACGCATTGGTGCTGTACATTCTGTAGTTTTTGCCGGATTTTCTGCAAATTCAATTGCAGAAAGAATAAATGATTCCCAGTGCTCACTTGTTATTACCAGTGATGGGGCTTACAGAGGGCCAAAAGATATTCCTATAAAAGCTTTGGTGGATAAGGCACTTGAATCTTGTGCTTCTGTACAAAGCGTGATCGTTTATAAACGGACTAATACTTCAATAAACATGAAGGAAGGGAGAGACTTTTATTGGGAAACCCTCATGGAAAATGAAGATGATATATGTGAGGCCACAGAAACAGATGCCGAGGATATGCTATTTATTCTTTATACATCCGGATCTACGGGAAAACCAAAAGGAGTGGTGCATACATGTGCTGGATATATGGTTTACACTGATTACACTTTTAGGAATGTTTTTCAATATAAAGAGGGAGAGGTTTATTGGTGTACTGCCGATATTGGCTGGATTACAGGACATTCTTATCTGGTTTATGCTCCATTACTTGCTGGTGCTACAACCCTAATGTTTGAAGGTGTTCCATCATATCCTGATTTTGGACGGTTTTGGCAAATTATAGATAAGTTTTCGGTAAATATATTTTACACTGCCCCTACAGCGATAAGAGCCCTTGAAGCTGCAGGAACACAATGGGTGGAACCCTATTCTTTAAATTCATTAAGGGTTTTGGGATCTGTTGGAGAGCCTATAAATGAAGAGGCCTGGCATTGGTATGATATAAATATTGGAAAAAGAAAATGTCCTATTGTAGATACTTGGTGGCAAACGGAAACAGGAGGAATAATGATTTCTTCTATTGCTGGTATTACCCCTTCTAAACCTGGCTATGCTACTTTGCCTCTTCCGGGAGTACAACCTGTGCTTGTGGATGAAAAAGGAAATATTTTAGAAGGAAATGAAGTGGAAGGAAACTTATGTATTAAATTTCCCTGGCCATCAATTATCAGAACCACCTATGGCGACCACGAAAGATGCCGCATTAATTATTTTTCGACCTACAAAAACCTCTATTTTACAGGCGATGGATGCAAAAGGGACAAAGATGGAAATTATAGAATTACAGGAAGAGTAGATGATGTAATTAATGTTTCAGGACATAGAATTGGTACTGCTGAGGTTGAAAGTGCAATCGACATGCATGAAGATGTAGTGGAATCTGCTGTTGTAGGTTTTTCTCACCCAATTAAAGGACAAGGTATTTATGCCTATGTAATTTGCACTAAAATTAATGCTGATTCTACTAAATTAAAGCAGGAAATAGTCGAGATGGTTAATAAAATAATTGGTCCAATTGCCAAACCTGATAAAATTCAAGTGGTTAAAGGACTACCAAAAACAAGGTCAGGAAAAATTATGCGAAGAATATTAAGAAAAATTGCTGAAGGTGAAACTTCTAACCTTGGTGATACAAGCAGTTTGCTGGATCCTGCAATTGTAGATGAAATTAAAGAAGGGGCTTTGAAACAATAAGACATCGAAAATTATAACAGTTGGCCTGTTATTAAAATCTATGATATTCATTAATTATAAAAACTAGGGTTCATTTATAACTTCAATACTTACTTTTGCCAGTCCGCTTTTTATCATATTTAAATCTGAAGCAGCTTTTATTGAAAGATCTATCATCCGGGATGATTTTAAAGGGAGCCTATCATTTATTCTCACCTCAACTACTTTTTGGTTTTTTAAATGAGTAACTCTTACAACAGTACCAAAGGCAAGTGTTTTATGAGCTGCTGTATAGTTTTCATTGCTAAAGATCTCCCCGTTTGCTGTTTTTCTCCCTTCGAATTTTTTATGGTAAAAACTTGCCACGCCATTAACAATATTTTCCTGGGTTGGAAAATATATTGCTGTTAAAAACGCGATAAATAAAATTATAAATACCTTCATACACTACTAAAGTACAAAAAAATACCCTATTCCGCACATCTTTTCTATCTTTTGTCTCAGATAAAACAAAACTACTTATCTTCGCAAAAACCTTTTTACAATTGGCAGACAGTTTAGTAATTATACCAACTTATAACGAAAGGGAGAACATTGAAAAGATTCTTCGAAAGGTCTTTTCATTGGAGAAAGACTTTGATGTACTCATTGTGGATGATAATTCACCAGATGGTACAGCACAAATTGTAAAAAACCTTATGCAGGAATTCCCTGGCCGTTTATTTATTGAAGAACGTAAAGGCAAAATGGGCCTGGGTACTGCTTATACACATGGATTTAAATGGGCTATCCGGAAAGGTTATGATTTTGTTTTTGAAATGGATGCAGATTTTAGTCATGATCCTGAAGATTTATTGCGTCTTTACAATGCCTGTGCAAAACAAGGTGCTGATGTTGCAATTGGTTCCAGGTATGTTTCTGGAGGCAAAGTGAAAAACTGGCCCATTGGAAGAATCTTAATGTCCTATTTTGCTTCCGTTTATGTTCGCCTTGTTTTATGGATTAATATCCGTGATACAACGGCTGGTTTTAAATGTTACAAAAGGAAAGTCCTTGAATCCATCGATTTAGACAAAATAAAATTCATGGGCTATGCTTTTCAAATTGAAATGAAATATACTGCCATAAAATTAGGTTTTAAAGTTGTAGAAGTGCCTATTACCTTTATAGATCGTAAGGAGGGCACTTCAAAAATGAGTTCAGGAATTTTTAAAGAAGCATTTCTGGGAGTTTTACAGATTAAATTCTCTAATATTAAAGCAAGGCATTTAAATTCTTCAAGGAAAGCTGCTAATGCGGCAAAAACAAATGAATAAAAATTACTTAATAAAAAATGCATCACTTATTAATGAAGGGTGTATAAAGATTGCTGATGTATTGATTAGCAAAGGCCAAATTAAAAAGATAAATACCAATATTATTCCAACTGCTGATGATATTGTTATTAAAGGAACAGGAAAATTTTTACTCCCTGGCGTAATTGATGACCAGGTCCATTTCCGGGAACCCGGGCTCACCTACAAAGCAGATATTTATTCTGAATCAAGGGCAGCCGTTGCAGGAGGGGTTACCTCTTTTATGGAAATGCCAAATACTGTTCCCAATACCCTTACTATTGATTTGCTTGAAGAAAAATATGAAATGGCGGCAAAAAAATCTCTTGCCAATTATTCTTTTTTCATGGGAGCATCAAATGATAATATAAATGAAGTTCTAAAGGTTAATCCCAAAAATGTCTGCGGAGTTAAAATTTTCATGGGTTCCTCTACGGGAAACATGCTTGTTGATAGCCAAGAAGCTTTAGAGGATATCTTTTCTAAATGTAAAATGCTTATTGCTGCACATTGTGAGGATGAATCCACAATTAGGGCCAATTCTCAACTATTTAAAGAAAAATACGGAGAAGATGTTCCAATTCAAGCACATCCACTTATTCGCAGTGCAGAGGCCTGTTATAAATCTTCTTCTTTTGCGATTGAATTGGCAAAAAAGCACAATGCAAGACTACACGTTCTACATATTTCAACTGCAAGAGAAATAGAATTGTTTGAAAAAAAACCTTTGAAAGAAAAAAGGATAACCGCAGAGGCTTGTATTCACCATTTGTGGTTCACTGATGAAGATTATAAAACAAAAGGAACTTTAATAAAATGGAACCCAGCTGTTAAAACAAAGGCTGATAGGGATGCCATTTTAAATGCAGTAAAAGATGGTTTTATTGACATAATAGCAACTGACCATGCCCCTCATACATTAGAAGAAAAACAAAACAAGTATTTTAGCGCTCCTTCAGGAGGGCCACTTGTTCAACATGGCTTGGTTGCAATGTGTGAATTGTATCATCAGGGTAAAATAAGCCTGGAAAAAATTGTGGAGAAAATGTGTCATGCTCCGGCTGAATTATTTGAAATTGAAAAAAGAGGATTTATTCGAGAAGGATATTGGGCTGATTTAGTCCTTATAGATCTTAATTCACCCTGGAAAGTAGAAAAAGAAAATATTTTTTACAAATGTGGCTGGTCGCCTTTTGAAGGTCAGGTGTTCAAATCAAAAATTAATTACTCTTTTGTGAATGGGCATCCGGTATATCAGAATGGAACATTTGATGAAACAATAAAAGGCTCAAGATTAATGTTTGATAGGGCTTAGAAACTTAAAATGAAAAAATGCCAGCTGTTTGTTCCTTTATTGTTGCTATTTGTTGCTTTTGGATGCAAAAACAATACTGTAAGGATACCTGCCCATATAATTTCTCATGATTCTATTGTTAATATCCTTGCCGATATTCATATAATGGAAGCATTAAACATTCAAGGAGCCATAAATATACATGATTCGGTTAAAACCCTGGAAAATTACAAGCTGGAAATAATTGAAAAGTACAATTTGGATGTAAAGCGCTTTGATACCAGTTATGCCTTTTATACTGCAAATCCGCAATTATTAGACAAGGTTTATAATGATATTCTGATTGAATTAAGCAAAAAGAAAGCAGAAGCTGAGAATTAAAGAGCCTATTTTTCTTTAATAAATTCCTGGCAAATTTCTTTAATTGTTTGAGCTACGGGAATAAATTCAAAATTTAAATGTTTCCTTATTTTTTCATTGGAATAAAGTACTGTACTTGCGCTTGCATTTGCAGTTTCTCTTGTTATTAAGGGAACTGATCCGGTAAATAAACTTCTCACAAATTCTGTTCTCCAGGTTAAAGCCCTTAAAAACTTTCCTGCTTTTATCGTTGGTCTTTTCTTTCCAAAATTATCGTGCAAAAGATTAAACAAATCTTTAAAGTTTACATTTTCAGAGGAAATAATATAACGCTGGTGGTTGAAAGAACCTTCCATTAATTTAATCATGCATTTGCTTACATCTCTTACATCAACAAATCCTGTAATTCCTGTGGCAAAAAATTTCATTCCTTTATAGGCTGTTGAAATTATTCCTGCTGAACCCTTGCTCCAATCCCCAGAACCAAGTATAACAGAAGGATTTACAATTACAAGATCCAAACCTTCTTCTGCTGCCCTCCAGGCTTCTCTCTCTGCAGAATATTTACTTATGGCATACCCTGTGTTTTCGGGGGCGTTTTTCCACCAGTTTTCTTCAGATATTGGATCATCTTGAACCGTTTTACCAAGGGCGGCAACAGAACTTACATGGCAAACTTTTTTTACTTTTTTTTCAAGTGCCGCATTCATTAAATTTGCCGTTCCAGTACCATTTACTTCCATCATTAAATCCCTGTACTTAGGATTAAATGAAACCAATGCAGCACAATGATAAATATACTCTACTCCCTCTAATGCTTCATAAAGTGAAAAAATATCCCTTATATCACCAATAATCCATTCAACAGAATCACGGAACGAATAATCAGGAGCATAAAGTTTAAAGGTCTTTTCAACTACATCTAAATTGCTGCTTTCCCTTTTTAATGCCCTTACTTTATGACCTGCTTTAACCAGGTCAACCAACAAATGAGCCCCTAAAAGTCCTGTACCACCAGTAATTAAAATCATAATGCAAAGGTAATTTTTTTTACCATGCCTATTTAGAAATATGGTGCTGAGGCTAAAAAATTCATGTTTTTTTAAAGGATTTAAAACATAAAACAAATTCTTGGAGAAACTTTATTCCCTGTATTCGAATGAACATGTTGTTTTTCATGTTTAATACCTATCTCCTTCTTAAAATATAAATATTAAATTTGGCGTTTAATCTATATTGTGAAAAAATTTAAACTCTTATTCCTTTCCCTTTTAAGTGGGGTTTTACTAAGTGTTGCATGGCCGGCAACAGGAGGTTTGTTTTTTTTGGTGTTTTTGGCCCTGGTTCCTTTGCTTTATGTGGAAAACATAATTTCTAATAACAGGGATAAATACAAATCATTCCACTTTTTCAATTATGCTTATGTAACCTTTTTTACATGGAATGCCATTACAACCTGGTGGATTTATTATGCCACTGCAGAGGGAATGGTGGCTGCGGTAATTTGCAATGCTCTGTTTATGGCTGTTATTGCCCTGCTTTTTCATTTTACCAGAAAGGTGTTGGGTGAAAAGAGGGGTTATATTGCCCTTGTAGTATATTGGATTTCTTTTGAATACCTGCATTTGGAATGGGATCTTTCATGGCCCTGGCTTACCATAGGAAATGTTTTTGCCCAAAACACAGAACTAGTGCAATGGTATGAATACACGGGTATAATGGGAGGAACTCTTTGGGTATTGGTGGTAAATATATTGCTGTTTCGCATTTTCAGGCAATTGTATATTCTAAAGACAGGCCTAAAAAACAATTTTGTAGAAATTTCAACAGCTGCATTTATTTTATTTGCACCTATCCTTTTTTCCATTTTTACATATGCCAACTACAAGGAAAAGTCTGACCCTCTGGATATAGTAGTAGTACAGCCTAATATTGATCCTTATTTCGAGAAATTTAACGGACTCACTCCTGAGCAGCAGCTTGAAAAAATGAATACACTTGCTGCTTCCATGATTGATCAAAATACTGATTATGTAGTCTTTCCGGAAACAGCCCTTCCACAAGGAATATGGGAAAACAAGTTAGAAAACGCTCCGCCTGTTAAAGCAATAAAAGAATTTATAAAAGATTTTCCTAAACTACATTATGTAACAGGACTTTCATCCTTTCGCGAGTATCTTCCCGGAGATAAATTGTCTGCTACAGCACGCCCTTACAGAGATGGAGGAGGTCATTATGATTTATACAATACGGCAATGCAAATTGATCATGATCCTGAAATACAGATTTACCATAAATCAAAACTTGTTCCTGGCGTTGAAAAGATGCCTTTTCCTTCCCTTTTTGGATTTTTGGAGGCATACGCAATTGACATTGGAGGTATGACCGGAAGCCATGGAACAGATGCTGAAAGAGGAGTGTTTTCTTCCATAGATGGTAAAAAAAGAATTGCCCCGGTAATTTGTTATGAATCCATTTATGGGGAATATATTGGAGAATATATTAAAAATGGAGCTGAAGTTATTTTCATCATTACCAATGATGGTTGGTGGCAGGATACACCCGGATACAAACAGCATCTTCAATATGCAAAATTAAAAGCGGTTTCAAATAGAAGGAGTATCGCCCGATCTGCAAATACTGGCGTTTCCTGTTTTATTAACCAGCGCGGGGATATTCAACAGGCCACATCCTGGTGGGAACCAGCAGTAATAAGGCAAACCATTAATGCCAATGATAAAATCACTTTTTATGCACAACATGGTGATTATATTGCACGAGCAGCAGTATTCATAGCTGCTTTAATTTTTCTCAGCGCAATTGCATTTAGCATGAATAAAACCAAACAAAGACTTGGCTAACGGTTTTTAATGGAAAAATTGAAACAAAACCACATGAAAATTCATTGCATTTCTCCTTTTTTACTGATTGGAAACTCAATAAAGTCAATGAAGATTAAACAATATTTATTACTTTCGCTGAAAAATATACTGTAGTGTAAGCTACTGTTTTTACAAGCATTTAATTGAAATCTCTTGAAATGAAAAATTACGAAGTAATAATTATAGGTTCTGGCCCCGGTGGATATGTTGCGGCTATAAGATGTGCCCAATTGGGAATAAAAACAGCCATAATAGAAAAATACAAAACACTGGGAGGAACATGTCTAAATGTTGGTTGTATTCCTTCGAAAGCTTTGCTTGATTCTTCAGAACATTTTCACAATGCTGCACATAACTTTAAAGAGCATGGAATTGAAATCAAGGATTTGAAAGTTAACCTTGCCCAAATGATTGAACGAAAAAGGCAAGTAGTTTCTCAAACCTGTGATGGTATTGATTTTTTAATGAAGAAAAACAAAATTGATGTTTTTCATGGACATGCTTCTTTCGTTGATAAAAATACTGTTGAAATAACCAAAGAAAATGGTGAGAATGAAAAGATAAGTGGAGCAAAAATAATTATTGCAACCGGATCAAAGCCTTCTTCCTTGCCAGGAATTGAGATCGATAAAAAAAGAGTAATCACCTCAACCCAGGCTCTTGAATTAAATGAAGTGCCTAAACATATGATTATCATTGGTGGAGGAGTAATTGGTTTAGAACTTGGTTCTGTGTATGCCAGATTAGGTGCCAAAATATCCGTTGTGGAATTTAGTGATTCATTAATAGGTTCAATGGATAGATCATTAGGAAAAGAACTTCAAAAGGTTTTGAAAAAATCAGGATTTGATTTCTATCTGAGCCATAAGGTAACGGGAGCCAAAGCAAAGGGAAAAGAAGTAACGGTAACGGCTCAAAACAATAAAGGAGAAGAAATTGAACTTAAGGGAGATTATTGTCTTGTTTCTGTTGGTCGCATACCTTACACACAAAATCTGGGCTTAGAAAAAGCAGGAGTTAAAATGGATGACAGGAGCAGGATTGAAACCAATGAACATCTAGAAACAAATGTAAAAGGAATATATGCCATTGGAGATGTGGTAAAAGGTGCTATGCTTGCTCATAAAGCAGAGGAAGAGGGCATTTTTGTGGCAGAAACCATGATGGGTCAAAAGCCTCACATGAATTATTTATTAATTCCAGGGGTTGTTTATACCTGGCCTGAAGTTGCTGCTGTTGGTTACACTGAGGAGCAATTAAAAGCATCTGGAAAAGCCTACAAAACCGGCTCGTTTCCCTTTAAAGCAAGCGGAAGAGCCAGGGCCAGCATGGATCTGGATGGTTTTGTAAAAGTTTTAGCCGATAAGGAAACGGATGAAATACTAGGCGTTCACATGATAGGACCAAGAGCAGCAGACATGATCGCAGAAGCTGTGGTGGCAATGGAATACAGGGCAAGCGCAGAGGATATTGCTCGTATGAGTCATGCCCACCCTACTTTTACAGAGGCTTTAAAAGAAGCCTGCCTTGATGCTACAGAGAAAAGAGCATTGCATTTTTAACTTTGTAATTCTTTAAAAACAGAAAGATCAATTTTACACCTTCAAAAATATTACTAATTGAAAACAGGAGTCCTTCTCATTAACCTGGGAACACCCGATAGCCCTTCTACAGGTGATGTAAGGAAATATTTAAGTGAGTTTTTGAACGACCCAAGAGTAATCGACATTCCTTACATTTCAAGAAAATTATTGGTTAATTTAATTATCGTTCCTTTCAGATCAGCAAAATCAGCAAAATTATATAGGGAAATCTGGACAGAAAAAGGATCTCCTTTGTTAATTCATGGTGAAGAATTAAAGAAAAAACTACAACAGGAATTAGGAGGAAACTTTGTGGTTGATTTTGGTATGCGGTATCAAAAACCAGCACTATCAGATGCCTTGGACCGTTTAAGAAAGCAAAAAGTTTCAAAAATTAAAATAATACCACTTTACCCACAGTATGCCTCAAGTTCCACGGGTTCCACTATTCAGAAAATAATGGAACTTATGGCAGCATGGGAAGTTATTCCATCAATAGAAATTACAAGTGGCTTTTGCAATTATCCTCCTTTTATAGATGCATTTTCGGCTGTTGCAAACAAATACAACCATGCGAATTTCGACCATGTTATTTTCAGCTATCATGGGTTACCAGAAAGGCAGATATTAAAAGCATCTTATCATTATGGCGACAATTATTGCAAATTGGATAAGTGCTGCAATAAACTTTCAAGCAGTAATCAATATTGTTACCGGGCACAATGTTTTGAAACCACGAGATTACTTGCCCAAAAACTAAATATTCCTGAAGATAAATATACAGTAAGTTTCCAGTCCCGTCTAGGAAGAGATCCTTGGATTAAACCCTATTCTGATCATGTAATTATTGAAAAGGCAAAACAAGGAATGAAAAATCTATTGGTTTTTTCTCCAGCTTTTGTGGCTGATTGCCTTGAAACAATTTATGAAATTCAAGTGGAATATCAGGAAATTTTCCAGGAACATGGGGGTGAAAAAATTCAACTTGTGGAAAGCTTAAATACCCATCCCGCATGGATTGATGCCTTAAAAAAAATGGTTACAGGTTAATTAAAATATTTAACCTGCTATTTGTTTTGCGCATAAAAAAATATTTGCGGGCTTGAGTGAAATATCCTTGGCTGATTTTATTTTAGAATAGAACAGACGCCTAGTGCGAACCTTATTCTATTTATCACCAATATCCTTTATCATATGAATGGAGCATGCAAAATGTCCGGAGTTACCTAATGCCTTTGAAAGTAATTCAAACCCCATACTTTTATATACAAATACTGCATTTTCTAACTCTGGCAAAGTTTCAAGATAAATTCTTTTGTATCCATTTTCTTTTGCGAAATCAGTACACTTATTAATTAAAGCTTTCCCTAAGCCTATTCCTCTTGCCTCAGGCAAAAGGTACATTTTTACTAATTCGCATGTTTTTTTCGGTAATCCTTGGGTTGGATAAATTCCTGCTCCGCCAACAATTTTTCCATCTGAAGTTGCAACAAAATAAACACTTTCAGGTCTTGAATAAGAAAATGTCATGTTATTCAGACTTGCATCAAAATATGCAGTTCCGGGTCTGTTTACTCCAAACTCAACGAGCACTTGTTTAATAACAGAACAAACTGCTGGATCATCATCTAAACAAATTTCCCTGATAGTAACAATCATTGTCATTTTTAATTATTGCATTTAATCCAATCAACTTGAAATGGCTTATTCTTCTTTTGCTTTTGTATGCTCAGGAGAATTTTTATAAGATCCCTCGATTATTTATTACTCAAAAGAATCTCTTTTACATTTACTCTAATTCTCTGAGCAATATCATCCGTGGGTAAATCATTGGCATCAAGACCAAATGGATCTTCTATTTCCTCTGCAATAAGTTCAAGGCTGGCCAGTACATAAAAGGTAAAAACAACAATTGGAATTGCCCAATAATGAAAGTCACTTACAAAGCCAAAAGGCATAGTCATAACATAAATGAATATGAATTTTTTAATGAATAGGCTGTAGGAATAGGGAATTGGTGTTCTTTTTATTCTTTCGCAGGCTCCTGTAATATCTGTTAAAGATCGAAACTCTTCATTTAAAATGATTAATTGATCACCTGATATTTCACCATTTTTATAACATTGGTTAATCTCCGCCAATATTAATCCTGCTATTTTATTGGGGATATGCTCAACTTTAAAAATTTCCTCTTTGCTTAGCCCTGAATATTCTTCAAGCTCAACTGCCAGTACCCCCGATCTTAAGCTTTCTTTTAATGCATAAGGGTAATTTCCTATTAATACCGAAATGTTTTTCCTGCTTTCTTTATTATCCAAAGGCAGAAAAACATTTATTTTTATTGCAAGGTTACGACTGTTATTCACCAGGCTGCCCCATACTTTACGGCCTTCCCACCAGCGCTCATATGCCGTATTGGTTCGAAACACGAGTAAAAGCGAAATAATAAAGCCAAGGAATGAATGAACCAGTGTGGTACTTTTGTACTTTAATTCCCAAATTTCAATTTCAATATAAATAATGATATATGTATAAACTCCCACTGCTAACATGGTAGGAATTAAAATCCTGAATGTATCGCTTTTGTGGAATTGAAATATTAGTTTAAACCAATCTTTAGGATTGTATAATACCATCTTTAATTAACATTTATTGAAGGGCAAAGGTAAGAAATCAACATGAGGTAGCTGAACATTAGGATTTCCAATTTTAGTAAAGCAGGATTAAATGCATTTTCAGGGAAAAGCAATGGATTAAAAAAAATCAGGAAAAGCATAGAATTATTTCTCTAAAAAATACAGATTATACTTATTCTTTAGACGTTTTCATTATAGCGAAAATTTCTATAACAAAGCCAATAAGCACAATAGTTGGGGCAAGTGTTAGCCTTCTAAAATCAAATATTGCCTCAGAAAAAACATTGGGATCATCAGAACCACCACCAATCATTAGGATAAAACCAACAGCAATAAAAACAATGCCAACAAGCATTAATATGTAATTCTGTTTTCCAAAAGCAAAATCATGACCATCTGCTTTAATTGAACCTGAAGTGGTTGTTTTAGAGGAAGTTGAAGGGGTTGTTTTAGTTACACTCATAATATATATTTAACTTATTTTATCAAAGGTTTAGTATAGGTCTTCTGTTTTTAAACGAAGGAACTTTGTTACGGCAAACATTGTGCATATCCAGGAAATAAAAACTCCTAAAACCAGAACAATACCAAATATATATAAAAACAATTGCATATCCTGAAGTTCGAAAAGTTCTGGGACTTCTTTTTGAATTAAATATAAAACTCCAACCAATAAACCTATAGCAATAAATGCCCCGTAAATTCCCTGTGCAATTCCTATTATCATAAAAGGCTTTCGGATAAATCCACTTGTTGCACCTACCAATTGCATGCTTTTTATTAAAAATCGTTTCGAATAAATAGATAACCTGATTGTATTGTTAATTAAAACGATTGCTATCATTAACAACAAGGAACTAAACCCAAGTAAAATAATACTTATTTTTTTTACATTTTCGTTTACCATTTCCACCAGGGACTTCTGATAAAACACTTCCTTTATTTTTGTGTTGGAAATCAATTCCTTTTCAATCCATGCTATGCTGTCGTTATTTGCAAAACTGGCATGCAAGTGCACATCAATTGAAGAAAGCAGGGGATTAAAACCTAAAAAGCTGATGAAATCCTCACCTAAATCCTCTTGAAGAGATTTTGCCGCCTGTTCTTTTGTAATGTACTCTGTTGATTTTACATAATTTGATGCATCGAGTGATTTTTGGAGATGAATTATGTCAACCTCTTTTACGTTTTCCTTTAAAATAACAGATATTCCAATATTTTCTTTAACATGATCAGATAATTTTTGGGCATGCAGAACAATTAAGCCCAAAAGGCCAAGCATGAATAACACAAGCGTAATGCTAATAACTGTTGTGAAATAGGAGGTTTTTAGTCTTCTTCCCGTTGATTTATCCTGTTTGTTTGCCATTAATGCAGTTGCTCTAGCTGTTTAAAGAGTGTAAATTTAATAAAATTCATTAAGAGATGGATTTCCTTTAATTTATAATTTTCGTAAATTTAGTATTCCTGGTATATATTAACTTTAAAACTACTGGAATCATTTTAGGATGTATTAAAAAAACACTTATCCCCTGTGCGTTTATTGGTTTCCATTTTTGGGGAATGAGTGAAAGGATAATACAAAGGGACCTAAAGAAAAAAAAATAATCAAGAAATGGTATGACAGAAAATGAACTTTCCTATAAAATTATTGGAGCTGCAATTGAATTGCATAAAAACTTAGGTCCTGGATTACTTGAATCTGCATATGAAACTGGCTTAGCCTATGATTTAAAAGAAATGGGATTAAATGTAAAGCAACAAGTTCCAATGCCCTTTTTATATAAGGAGACAAAACAAAATATTGGTTATAGAATTGATTTGTTAATTGAAAATAAAATATTAATCGAATTAAAATCAATAGAAAATTTAGCGCCCGTGCATTTTGCCCAAACCCTAACCTATTTGAAGTTATCCTACCTGAAATTGGCATTGCTAATAAACTTCAATACAAAAACATTAAAAGAGGGAATACATCGAATAGTTAATAATCTTTAAACATAAGAACCTAAAGTAAAACCCTCTTTGCATGCTTTGCGATAAACTTTGCGCTCTTTGCGTGAAATTATTAATTGGTCACGCAAAGTGCACTAAGAAAAAAGTTCACGCAAAGAGCGCAAAGAAAAAAAATTCACGCAAAGAGCGCTAAGAAAAAATCAAGTTTAAACAAAAAGATCTGAAGTAAAACCCTCTTTGCATGCTTTGCGATAAACTTTGCGCTCTTTGCGTGAAATTTTAATTGTTCACGCAAAGGGCGCTAAGAAAAAATTAAGTTTGCGTCTTTGCGTGAAATTTAATATATCAAAATCGTATCGGAGAAACCCGAATAAAAAAGCATTATTTTGTGTAATTTCACAACCTGATTAAATAAACGAGAAAATGGAGTATAATTTCAGTGAAATCGAGAAGAAATGGCAGGCATACTGGAGCCTTCATAAAACATATAAAGCAGAACAAGCTTCTTTTAAACCCAAATACTATATTCTTGACATGTTTCCTTACCCTTCAGGTGCTGGATTGCATGTTGGGCATCCCTTAGGATATATTGCCTCCGATATATATTCCAGATTCAAAAGGCTCACCGGTTTTAATGTATTGCATCCAATGGGATATGATGCTTTTGGACTCCCTGCAGAACAATATGCAATACAAACAGGACAACATCCGGCCATTACCACAGAGAAAAACATTGAACGATACAGGGAACAATTAGATAAAATAGGCTTCTCCTTTGACTGGGACAGACAGGTAAAAACTTCGGAACCTAACTATTACAAATGGACGCAGTGGATCTTTATTCAACTATTTAAATCCTGGTATAACAAGAAAACAGATAAAGCAGAAACCATAGAGGCCTTAGTTGAAGAGTTTCAAGAAAATGGCAATACAAAAATCAAAGCAGCAAGTGATTATGAAGGCGTTTTTTCTGGAGATGAATGGAAATCCATGGATGAAAAAAAACAACAGGAAATCCTTTTAAATTACAGGCTTACTTATTTATCAGATACAATGGTTAATTGGTGTCCAGACTTGGGAACTGTGCTTGCCAATGAAGAAGTAAGGGATGGACTTTCAGAAAGAGGAGGATATCCCGTTGAACGTAAATTAATGAAACAATGGTCAATGCGAATTACTGCCTATGCAGATCGATTACTAAAGGATTTGCAGGATATTGATTGGAGTGAAAGCATTAAAGAGCAACAACGCAACTGGATTGGAAAATCAACTGGTGCTTCTGTTAATTTTCAGATTGATGGACACAAAGAAAAAATCGAAGTATTTACCACAAGACCAGACACTATTTTTGGTGTAACCTTTCTTACATTAGCCCCCGAGCATGAATTGATTGATAAAATTACTACTTCAAGTCAAAAAAACGAAGTTGAAAAATACGTACAAGTAGCAAAAAACCGTACAGAAAGGGAAAGAATGACCGAGGTTAAAAAAATTACAGGTCAGTTTACCGGTGCTTATGCTATTCATCCCTTCACTAACGAAAAACTTCCTGTCTGGACCGGGGATTATGTACTTGGAGGATATGGAACAGGTGCAGTAATGTCTGTTCCCGGGCATGATTTGAGAGATTATGCTTTTGCAGAACATTTTAATATTCCAATTAAGGAAGTTGTTAAAGGCGGAAATGTTTTGGAACAAGCCTATGAGCCTAAAGAAGGAATAATGGTTAATTCCGATTTTTTAGAAGGGATGCAGGTAAAGCAAGCCATTGAAAAAGCCATTGAAAAGATCGAGGAAAAAAGCATTGGAAAAGGCAAAACAAATTTCAGGATAAGAGATGCTATTTTCAGCAGGCAACGTTACTGGGGCGAACCTTTCCCCGTTTATTATAAGGATGGACTGCCGTATATGCTAAATGAAGATGAGCTTCCTCTTGAACTTCCTGAAGTAGATAAATATTTACCAACAGAAAGCGGAGAGCCTCCTCTTGCAAGGGCAAAAAATTGGAAAACAAAAAAAGGTTACCCATATGAAACTAGTACCATGCCTGGATGGGCAGGTTCATCCTGGTATTTTTTACGTTACATGGATTCCGGTAATAAAGAGGAATTTGTTTCTAAAGAAGCAAATGAATACTGGCAAAATGTAGACTTATACATAGGAGGTTCCGAACACGCCACTGGCCATCTTTTGTATTCACGCTTCTGGAACAAATTTTTATTTGATCTTGGTTATATTGTAGATAAAGAGCCGTTTAAAAAATTGATTAACCAGGGAATGATACAAGGTGTTTCCTGTATAGTATATAGGTATGACATTGGTTATAAAGAAGGAAACCAGTTTAAATATAAAGCAACTAATTTTTATTTATCAAAAAAAATAGCTGAAACAATCATTGATGGGGAAGTAGTAGATAATGATTTAAAACAAATTATTATTGAACAAGAGGGAGAAGAATTTTGGAAGAACAACGAAAAGCAATTGGGATTTTTAATTGCTGCTGATATTAACAAAGAGGATATTACAACAGGAGCAAAAATAAAAAAAACACCTCTGTATGTTGATATAAAATACTGTGATGGAGAGCGTGTGAATATTGAATTACTGGCCCAAGAAGATATGCGCTTTTTAAATGCAAATTTTATAAAGGAAAACGATGGCAGTTTTTTAAGCTGCAGAGAGGTTGAAAAGATGTCAAAATCCAAATTTAATGTTGTAAACCCTGATGATATTGTTGAACGATACGGAGCAGACACTTTACGTTTGTATGAAATGTTCCTGGGCCCTCTTGAACAATCTAAACCATGGAGTACAAACGGGATTGAAGGCGTGCACCGCTTTTTAAAGAAACTTTGGAGACTTTTTATTAACGATAAAGGCCAAGTTGATATTTCTGATGAACATCCTGATCAAACGGAGTTAAAGGCGCTTCACAAAACTATAAAAAAAGTAAAAGAGGATATAGAAAGATTCTCCTTTAACACTTCAGTAAGTAACTTTATGATTTGTGTAAATGAACTTTCTGATTTAAAATGCAATAAAAGGGAAATTTTAAAGGATTTAACTATCCTTCTTTCCCCCTATGCCCCGCATATCGCTGAGGAATTCTGGTCACTTCTGGGTAATACCCGAAGTGTTACTTTTGCTCATTTTCCGGAGTTTAACCAGGCTTATTTGATTGAAGATAATTTTAATTATCCTGTATGTTTTAATGGGAAAACCAGGTTCATGCTGGAATTGCCTACTAATTTAGCTAAAGAACAAATTCAAAAAGAAGTGCTTGCTTCAGCTGAAACGCAAAAGTGGCTTGCAGGAAACAAACCCAAAAATGTGATTGTTGTACCAAATAAAATTGTGAATGTTGTAATCTAATTTACAGCATTAATTTACACTATATGTTATTAATAATGAGATAGGTGATTCACTTATTTAATTTTTGTAAGCCCTTTTAAAATATGAGAATAATCATAACATTATCAATGCTTTTTACTTTTCTTGAGGCTTTCTGTGGTCAAATACCTGTCGGATTATATACATACCACATAAATGTCTGGAGGTATTGGGAAAAAACCAACACCGGTTACAAAAACAAAATGATTGTATTCAACACCAGTGACAGCATTCTTGAATTCTCACTTCACCAAGTGATCTATCTTGGAACTACTATGAACGTTGATACAACTAAAAATAACGTATTTATTAAAGCCACAAAAATAGATAAATACAAATATGCCATTTTTGACTTGCCACCATCAACAGAAAGAGAAGAATATATGCAGTTTAATGTAAACCATAAATCAGTTGGAATCTTGGGACATAACAATATTGAGCCTCCAAAGGGCCTACCAAACGGCAGGTATTCTTCTAACGAAGGATTAAACGCCAAGGAAATTACTTTTTGGATTTCTAAAAACAATTTAATAACAAAAAACAATCAAACTGATACTATTATTCTACATTTTAATTATTTTGAACGCCCTATTTACGACAAAGACGGAATTCTTTTCCTCATATTTAAGCCCTATTTGAACTTCCGACAATTTGAAGTAACTTTAAATGGTAAAAATATTGGTGACTTTAATGTATATAATGAATATGCTTTAGAAATCCCAATCTATTCCGAGGTTGACGACAAATACAAGATGGAAATAATGGTAATATACAAGGCAACCAAGACAAAAGAGTTATCATTAGGACTAAGCTCTTCAATTGGAACCAGTTTGCTAAAAGAAGGACAAACAAAAAAAGAACTACAAAGGAAGTTATATCCAATGCCATATCTATTACCTATTGTGATAAATTAAAAACTACGCCAAGAATGTGTAAAAGGCAGTAGCTTAAATGCATTTTGGTCCCGATGCATAGTAACTGCAACTAAGCCCTAATTGCAAGTACGCAGGAATCGTTTGGTTCTTGTATAAATTCAAATTAAATGGAAGAAGCTCAAGCAAATAACCCATTACATGGAAAAACACTAGAAATGATTTTAAAGCATTTGGTGGATTATTATGGATGGGAAAAATTGGATGAAAAAATTAAGATAAATTGTTTTCATAGCAATCCGAGCATTAAATCAAGCCTTGTTTTTCTGAGAAAAACCCCTTGGGCACGCTTGAAGGTCGAGAATCTTTACCTCAAATCATTGAAAAACCCTAAGGGATAATTTATTTGTTCCAAATAAGGGTTTAAAAAAAATCCTGCTTTTTACAAGGCAGGATTTTTTTTGTCAATTTGTATAAATTCGTTTCTTATTAACTCTTTAAAGCTTCTGCTCCACCTACAATTTCTAAAATTTCGTTTGTAATTGCTGCTTGACGGGCTTTGTTGTATGTTAAACGCAGGCTTTTTAATAATTCTCCCGCATTATCTGTTGCTTTATGCATTGCAGTCATACGTGCACCATGTTCTGCTGCATGAGAATCAAGCAAAGCCTTGTAAAATTGTATTTTCAGTGATTTTGGAATTAATTCACTTACAATGGATTCCTTATTGGGTTCAAAAATATATTCTGAAGTAAAAGAACTTCCTGAAGCCGACACCTCCAAAGGTTTAATTGGCAAAAATTGTTCTGTTGTTAAAACCTGGATTGCTGCATTTTTAAACTGGTTATAAACAAGTTCAATACGATCAAATTCTCCTTTTACAAACAATTCCATTATTACCTCAGCAATTGGGAAAACGTTCGCAAAGGACAAATCATCAAAAAGTTCATGCAATCTCCTTGGCATATCACTGCCTATTATATTGTATTTTGATTTTTTGAAATAATCAGTGGCCTTTTTTCCAACACACAAAACACTAACGTTAGAGTTTGCATACGTTTCAGAGGCCAGTTTGCTTGCCTGCTTTACCACATTGGCATTAAAAGCTCCACAAAGCCCCCTATTGGAGGTTACAACAACAATCAAAACATTTTTAACGGTTCTTTGTTTTGAATAAGGATTATCAGCAGAGCTTTCCAAAGTTGAACTCAGGTTTTCGAGGATCTCCTTCAACTTTGAAGCGTAAGGCCTCATTTGAGTAATAGCGTCCTGGGCCCTTCTTAACTTAGCAGCAGATACCATTTTCATGGCACTGGTGATTTGCTGGGTAGAAGAAACTGATGTAATCCGACTTCTTACTTCTTTTAAATTTGCCATTTTCTATCTTTTATTCACTAAGCTTATTATTTTGCAAACTTAGCTGATACGTCTTTTGCTGCTTTATCAAGAACGGCAGTAATTTCATCGTTGAATTTACCAGCCTTCAAATCGGCTAATATGTTTTTATGTTCTGCTTCTAGCAAGGCAAGGTATTGGCTTTCAAATTCTTTTACATTCTTGGCTGGAACACTTTTCAATAAACCCTTTGTACCGCAGTAAATAATAGCAATTTGTTTTTCAACACTCATTGGAGAAAATTGTCCCTGTTTAAGGATTTCAACGTTTCTAACTCCTTTTTCAATTACATTTTTAGTTGCAGCATCAAGGTCAGAACCGAATTTAGCAAATGCTTCAAGTTCCCTGTATTGTGCCTGGTCAAGTTTTAATGTACCAGCAACTTTTTTCATTGATTTAATTTGCGCGTTACCTCCAACACGAGAAACAGAAATACCAACATTAATTGCAGGGCGTATACCAGCATTAAACAAGTTTGATTCAAGAAATATCTGTCCATCAGTAATGGAAATTACGTTTGTTGGAATATACGCAGAAACATCACCAGCTTGTGTTTCAATAATTGGAAGAGCGGTAATGGATCCACCACCCTTAACAATTGGCAAAAGAGAATCAGGTAAATCATTCATGCTTCTTGCAATTTCATCGGAAGCATTAATTTTAGCTGCTCTTTCAAGCAACCTGGAGTGAAGGTAAAATACATCACCAGGATAAGCCTCACGCCCTGGTGGTCTTCTCAATAAAAGAGATACTTCACGGTATGCAACTGCTTGTTTTGAAAGATCATCATATACAATAAGAACCGGACGACCTGTATCTCTAAAATACTCACCAATTGCGACACCCGCAAAAGGAGCATAAAATTGCATTGGGGCAGGATCAGCTGCAGAAGCTGCAACTACAATGGTATAGGGCATTGCCCCGTTTTCTTCAAGAATTCTTACAATGTTTGCAACGGTAGAACTTTTTTGTCCAATGGCAACATAGATGCAATATACTGGCTGTCCACTCTCATAAAATTCTTTTTGATTTATAATCGTATCAATTGCAACAGCAGTCTTTCCTGTTTGTCTGTCACCAATGATAAGTTCCCTTTGACCTCTTCCGATTGGAATCATTGAGTC
The DNA here is from genome assembly GCA_013696965.1 of Bacteroidota bacterium. NCBI lineage: Bacteria > Pseudomonadati > Bacteroidota > Bacteroidota bacterium. The sequence goes on from JACCXN010000081.1 coordinate 30,515, forward strand.
AATGGCTTTGATACCTGTTTGAAGAGGTTCGTTTACGGGCTGACGGTAGATTACTCCTGGAGCTTTTCTCTCAAGTGGCATTTCAAAAAGTTCGCCACCAATAGGGCCTTTCCCATCAATTGGAGTACCAAGCGTATTTACAACTCTTCCAACCATTTGTTCACCTACATTAATTGAGGCAATTTTTTTGGTTCTTTTTACAATGTCGCCTTCTTTTATGGCAAGATAATCACCCAGCAATACCACACCAACATTATCTTCTTCAAGATTTAAAACGATACCTTTAAGTCCGTTTTCAAATTCAACCAATTCTCCTGATTGTACTTTGGTAAGTCCGTAAACACGGGCAATACCATCACCAATTTGAAGCACTGTACCTACTTCTTCAAGTTCGGTTTCAGTTTTAAAATTGGATAACTGTTGTCTTAAAATTGCAGAAATTTCTGCCGGTCTGATCTCAGCCATTTTATATGATTTTTATTTAAAAATTTTTGATGTAAGGATTCTCTTTGAACTCTCTTTTTAATTTCTCAAGCTTATGTAACAATGTTGTATCTATTCTTTTATCGGCAAATTGAAGGGTAAATCCACCAATAAAATCCGGATTTACTTTTTCAACCAACTCTACTTCCCATTTGCTGCTATCGCTAATCATTTGCAAAACTCTTTGTCTGATATTCTCATCAATTCCTGATGCTGAGGTAATAACAGCAGTCATAATCTTTTTATGCGTGTTGTATTGCTTTAAAAATTCCTTAGCAATATCCTGAACAAATTGTTCGCGTCTTTTTTTGCAAAGAAGTTCAATAAAAGCCTGTGATAAATTACTGATTTTTTCCTGGAAAACTTCTTTGAAAACAGCTATTTTCTTATCTGTTTTTACAATTGGATTTTTAATAAAATTTGAAAAATCCCTGTTTTCAGTGCATAAACTCACAACAAATTGCATGTCTTTTTTCACTTGTTCCGAGTTTCCTTGTTCTAAGGAAAGATCAAGAAGTGATTTAGCGTACCTGGATGCTACTATAGTGCCTTTCATTTGTTATTTGCTTTATTCATTTACTCTGACAATGATATATAAATTAGGATAAAAAAAATCAGCGTGTTTTTGTATCTGTAAAATTAATCTGAAAACTTTTCTTACTAATTTAAACTTATCTCATCAATCATTCCATTTACCAGTGCTTTTTGTTTTTCATTGTCTGATAACTGTTCTCTAAGAATTTTTTCTGCTATCTCAATGGATAATTTTGCCACCTGGTTTTTAAGGTCAACAATGGCAGACATTTTTTGATTTTCAATTGTTTCTTTTGCCTGTGCAATAATTTTATTTGCTTCAATTTGTGCTTTGTCTTTGGCTTCAGCAATAATTATGTCTTTTGCCTCGCGTCCTGCTTTTAAAATATTATCTCTTTCAGCTTTTGCTTCTCTTAATATGTTTTCATTGAAGGTTTTAAGCTTTTCAATTTCTTCCTGAGCCATTTCGGCTGCCATTAATGCGTTTTCAATTGCATCTTCTCTTTCTTTAATTGTACCAAGAATTGGTTTCCAGGCAAATTTACCCAATAGGAAAAGAACAATCAAAAAAGCAAGCGTTGACCAGAAAATAAGACCTATACCGGGTGTTACTAATTCCATAAAAAGTGAAAATTTTAATTTAAATAATTACACGTTTTTTAAAGCCGGGAATATAACCAACCGTTATATTCCCGGCTTTTTAATTAACCTAATACTACAAGAAGGCACAATACAATTGCAAAGAATGCAGCACCTTCTACAAGGGCAGCAGCCACAATCATATTTGCTCTAATGTCACCAGTTGCTTCTGGTTGTCTTGCCATTGATTCAAGTGCAGAAGCACCAATTTTACCAATACCAATACCTGCAGCCAAAGCTGCAATTCCTGCACCTATTGCCGCGCCCATTACTCCAAAAGGTTGAACGTCAAGTAAAACTGTTAAAAGTGTAGATAACATAATTTAATTATTAAGGGTTAAAAAAAACAATTGTTAATGCGTGTGGTGATGCTCCTCAAAAACAGCCATACCAAAATACAGCGCAGAAAGCAGGGTAAACACGTAAGCCTGAAGAAATGCTACCAGCAACTCCAGGAAATTCATAAAAACGATAAAAATTACTGACATTACTGAAACTCCATAACCTGAAGCAGGGCTTATACTTCCAAAAATGAAAATCAAGCTAAAAAAAGCAAGAATAATAATATGACCGGCAGTTATGTTTGCAAACAATCGAAGCATCAACACAACTGGTTTTGACAATACACCAAGAATTTCAATAGGTATCATAATTGGTAAAAGCCAAAGTGGAACTCCAGGTGTTTTAACAATATGTATCCAATAATGTTTATTGGCACTAAAAAGTGTTACAATAAATGTAAATGCAGCCAAAACAAGGGTAACAGCTATATTTCCTGTTACGTTGGCTCCAAATGGGAAAATTGGAATAAGTCCCATTAAATTGTTTACCAAAATAAAAAAGAAGATGGACAATAAAAAAGGCATAAATTTTTGATATCCTGCACCTATTGATGGCTTTGCAACCTCATCACGAATAAACATTATTAATGGCTCAACAAATGACTGCAGTCCTTTGGGTGCCTTTTTCGGACCTTTTTTATATGCTTTTGCAACGGAAATAAAAACAAGGCACAATATAATTATGCTTAAAAACATTGCCGAAACGTTTTTAGTTATTGAAAAATCATAAAAAGAAATGTTTGCAGCCTCTTCGGTAGTGTAGGCCTGTTCATCTAAAATTATTTTTCCTGGTTTTAAGCGATAACCCTTATATGCTGCATGCCCATGCTCAAATTTGCTTGACATAAAAACATCCAAACCATTTTGGGGAGAATAAATTATTACAGGAAGAGGAATAGAAATGGAATGATCACCAATATCCATAATATGCCAATCATGCGCATCCTTAATGTGATTCAAAATCATTTCCCCGGCACTAAAGCCTTTCTCAATATCATGTTCTCCAGCAAGAGTAGGTTGTGCCTCTTGGTGTTGAACTGCTTCTTCTGAAGCAATTAACATTGTTGGAATGAACCCAAACCCTAATATTAGTAATGCTGCTACTAAACGTATATTGAAAGCATTGAATTTGTTGACCATTTCAAAGTTTTTCTATGTCTTTTTTCAAATAAGTTCGCAAAGGTAAATATTTATAATATATAATAAAATAAATTCTTTGCTTTATTCTAAAGAAAAACGATTGGAGGCAAACAAATTTGATAAAACATGATAAATGTCTTTCTATTTAGGACGATTTAAATGTTTAAGTATCAAAATTGTTTCAAAGGAGGTATAAATCAAATATAGGATAAAAAAGGACAAAAGGAAAACTTTGGCTTCTCCTTTGTTTAATACTGCATAGATCACAATAAAAATCATTGAAATAAACAACTTCAATGTAACACCTCCCATATAATAAGCAGGGAACCTTCCAGGTGATTTTATGGCAGCCTTGGTTAAAAAATAATGTGTTAATACAGTTATAACAAAGAAAAAACCTATGCTATAATAATGAACCAAAGGAGCTTTAATGAGCAAAAAATGAAAACCAACAAAACTCAGAAATATTAAAACAAATGTAAGTATGACAAGCTTTTTCAAAAATTCAATAAACTCCCTATTCATTATTATTTATTGTTTACTTGTTTTATAATTACATACATGGCAAGGCCAACAGAAAGAAGAGTCAGTACAAGTTTAAATAAAGGGTAATTGAGTTGAATTTTGTCATCAAGCCAAATTCCTGCATAAACACCGGCAAGAATTATGGCAATCATTTGAAAAGCAATACCTGAGTATTTAATAAAATCATTAGGCGCTTTTTCCGGAGATTTTGAGCTCTTCCTTTTTCTCTCCATGTTTTATATCCTTAATAACTCCGCCCATACTACAGGAGCCAGTAAAAGTTGCTCCGGGTTCAATGGAAAGTTTATTTGTAATAATATCTCCATTAATTTTTGAGGATGCTTTAAGGGACAAAAGTTCAGAAACAGTAATTTGTCCTTGTACATTTCCCCAAATGTCTGCATTTTGGCAGGATACTTCACCCTCAATAATTCCCGTAGCTCCAATAACCAATTTTCCTTTTGAAATTAAAGAACCTTCAAGAGTTCCATCAATCCTAATAGCTTCATTTGAAATAATATCCCCCTTAATTACTGTTCCCGAGCCTATCTGGTTAATAGATGTGGTACTTACCTCATTTCTTGCCATATCGTTTCTTTTAAACATTTTTACGCGCGTATTAATAATAAGTTTTGTAAAGATAAAATTATTAACAAATGTAGAATAATCAGATAATGAAAACTATTTTAATTGTTTTTTTGTTTTTTCTCAAGGTATTTTAAGTCGAAAAACGCTTTGTATTCATCCACATTTTTGTCCTTGAAAAATATGGGATAATTGGCTGTTGAAATGGCAAATTCCACCATTTTTCCACCCGCTTTTTGAATCACCATCTCATCCTCTTTTATTGCAGTATAATAAGTCATGGCTTTTGTTTTGTCAGCGAGTCCATCTCCCTTTACAACCAATATTTGAATAGAGTCATTAAAAAACAAATTTGTAATGGAGAGTTGAGATGTGCTAAAATAGGTGCTGTTAAAATCAGAAACTGCAATTTTCAAGTCATTGATGTTTGTTTGAGTGGGTATAAAAAGCATATAATTGTGCGATGCCTCTTTTTCAAATTTGTATTTAGAGGCAATTTCCATTGCAGGCTCAGGTTTAGTGTTTTCAATATATTCGAGCATCTCCTTGGCTTTTAAATTTACCGGATCATTTGGATAATTGACTACAATTTCCCTTAGTTCACGCTCGAAAGGAACAATTCCCTGGGTCTTGCCAATAACAAGAGCTTTAAGAAAATTGAATTTTGCTGAATGTTCACTTTTTGCATATAAAGTATCTGCCCTATAACAATTGGCAAGCACTAGTACATATTCAGCTTCATTGTATTTTTGATAGGTTTCAATATAGAAAGCTTCGATTTCATTTTTGCTTGCAGTAGTTGTTTTATATTGATCAGGGTTCCTTATAATTCTGCTGTACTCGCTGTCAGCATACTGATTTAGAAGTATGTCCTTGTAATAATCAGCTCGTTTGTGGTTTTCCAGGGCCAGGTTGCATCGGTATAACTGGTAGAAACATTGTAACTTGTAAAAGCTTTCGGGAAAACGACCAATAAATTCTTCAAGAATTTTTACAGTATTTTTGTTATCTGCGAATTGCTCTTTATAAATAATTCCGGCATTGTAATAGGCATCCACTATTTTTTGTGTGGAAAGAATCATCTTTTCTTCCGTAAGCGGCAGGTCTTTCAAATATTTCTCTTTGTCCCTCAAAGCCTCCAAAGGATCGATAGTATCGGACAATTCTTTTTCCTCATTACCATCAATATCAAATATTCCTGATTCTTTTATACTTCTTCTCCAATTGTCCTCTAGTGTTCTGTCGCCCCATTTCTTTCTGAATTCAGCAAATCCAAAGCTTGTAGCTGTGTTATTGTAAAAATACCAAACACTTCCAGTGCTAACTCCCGATACCTGCTGTCCTTGCTGACTTAAAGGCTGATTAGAAAGTTGCTCCAATCTTTCCTGATCTTCTCTTTTCTTTCTAATCTCTTCTTTAATAATATTTTCAATTACTATATCCAGATATTCATTCCTTTCGGCCTCGCTCATTCTTGCAATTTTTTGAAGACTATCCTCTGTGCTTATGGTTGTCAGATTAACAATCAAACCTGTAAGGCTTTCGCGTTTGCTCATTATTGCCTCATAATCAGGATGATTTGAAGGAAGGATTCCTGCACAACTATCATAATAAGTCTGAGCAGCTTTATATTCTGGTTTAGCAAAATAAATTTCCCCTAATTTTAAATATGAAAGTGCTTTTTGTTTAACATTTTCTATTGAACTGGATACAGATAAGTTCAAATATTTTATGGCTTCTTTTTCATCTTTATCTGACATTGACATTTCAGCCAATGCATAATAAATCTGGTCAAAATATTCCTTATTCTTTGAATCTTTTAACATCTTAACCAGTTGTCCTTTAATTTCGTTTTTTCGTTTTTCACTTCCATCAAAAGCCTTTGCCTGGCTTATCTTGGCCTGGAATGCCATTTCATAGGGAGGATTCAGCTTCACAACTTCGGCAAAATAAGTTGATGCTTTTCTATTGTCTTCGGTTTTCTGGTATAGTTGTGCAAGAATATAGGTGAGCCTAATTTTAGTTTTTTTCTTTTTGACATTTATAAGGGCCTTTTCAACATATTTGGCTGTCAATGGATAATCCTCTCTTTTTAAATAAAAATCAGCGATGGCCATATCCAGTTCTGCCCGAATTCGTTTAGGGAATTTACTATCGTTGTCAACCATGTCAATTAGGGTTTGGGCTTTGCTTACAATTGCACCCTCATTGTATGATCTGATAAGCCATACCATTGCATCATATTTGATTTCATTTTTCTTGTATTGCTTAAGCACGTAATCAAAAACTTCAATGGCGGCAAAATAATCCTTTTTATAATAATGGGAAATCCCAATTGTCATATAATTATCGTCAATCCATTTAACATATTCAATGTCTTTTATAAATATGGAGTGGCGCTGAATAACGTTAGAAGATTTTTTAAAAGCCCTATCCATTTCAGGATAAACGGACTTTGCAGCTTTTTCATCACCTAATTGGTACACAGGCAATACCCTTGCATAATCATCGAAATGACCCTTTTCTAATTTAACAACGCCTTCTTTAATGCTTTCTTTAGCATAAAAATAACCGTTGTATCTTGCTGTTAAGTTATGGAAACTTCGGTTTACAAAAGTGTTTTTTTTGGTAGAGCACCCAGAAAAAAGCAAGCCAATTCCACAAATAAACACAAATAGCGGCAGGTAATTAATTGTATTTCGCACACTCACTTTTATTTCAGCTTTAGGGTATAATTAACTGTAATTTCGCAAAATTATTTTAATTATGGAATAATAAGGATAAAAATCAAATCTTTAATTCAAAAAGCAAGAAAAAATCTCAAGGTTAAAAATTTTATATTATGAATTGAGGTTTTAGTGTGCTTTTTTTGTTTAGCCCACATCTTTAAATAGATTGACAATTTCTGTTTTCGCAATTCTACTTTTATCAAAGGGAAAGAAGCATCCATCAAAATTATTACAGCAATTCAGGGGTTTTATAACTTGTTGCAATGAAGGCTTTTTTTGATTAATTTTAAAAGAAGTGAAATTTCAACTATAAAATGTATTTATACTAAAACCATGCATTTTGTAATGGAGTTTCGCCCTTTTTACCACTCAAATTTTAAACAAAAAATGGAAAAATTAAACGTAACTCAAAAACTAATACAATCGCATTTGATAGGCGGAGAAATGATCCAAGGACAAGAAATTGCATTAAAAATAGATCAGGCATTGTTACAAGATGCAACCGGAACACTAGTAATGCTGGAATTGGAGGCTATGGGGCTAAGGGCAGCAAAAACGGAAATAGCGGTTCAATATGTTGATCACAATATTTTACAAACTGATTTTAAGAATGCTGACGATCATATTTTTCTTAAATCAGCAGCTGAGAAATTCGGAATATGGTTTAGCAGGCCAGGGAATGGAGTAAGTCACCCTGTTCATATGGAAAGATTTGGCAAACCGGGAAAAACGCTTTTAGGTGCAGATTCTCATACATGTGCAGGAGGAGCACTGGGAATGCTGGCAATGGGAACTGGTGGAATTGATGTGGCTGCTGCCATTGCCGGCGAACCATATTATGTAAGAATGCCTAAAATAATGGGAATTGAACTTAAAGGAAAATTACCCGAATGGGTTAGTGCTAAGGATATTATTCTTGAAATTTTAAGAATTAGGAATGTTAAAGGTGGAGTTGGGTACATTTTTGAATATTTTGGAGATGGGCTGGATTGCCTAAATGCAATGGATCGTCATGTAATATGCAATATGGGTGCTGAATTAGGTGCTACCACATCGGTTTTTCCATCAGATGATGAAATTAAACGGTTTTTATACGCTCAATACAGGGATTTTGATTGGACTGAGCTGAAAGCTGATGAAGGAGCGGAGTATGATGAGTATATGCAAATTGATCTTTCAGAATTGGAGCCGATGATCGCTTGTCCGAGTAGTCCTGGAAATGTAGTGAAGGTGTCAGAGATTGCTGGTAAAGAAATTCATCAATCCATTATCGGCTCCTCAGCAAATCCTGGGATACGAGATTTTTGGATCGCCAGCCAGATGGTAAAAGGAAAAAACGTGGATTCAAAAGTTTCCTTTGATATTAATCCAACATCAAGGCAAATTGTTGAAAACCTTAGCCATTCCAATGCTTTATTTGATCTTGTTCATGCCGGTGCAAGGTTTCACCAGTCGGGCTGTCTTGGGTGCATTGGAATGGGCCAGGCCCCTGCAACAAATAAAATATCACTGAGAACAATGCCACGAAATTTTCCAGGCCGATCTGGAACTTTTGATGATCAGGTATATTTATGCAGTCCTGAAACTGCCGCAGCATCCGCTATAAAAGGAGAAATTACTGATCCCAGAGATTTTGCCAGGGAATACAATCTTACTTATCCTGTTTATGAGGAGCCTGAAAGAGAAATTATTGATACAGCTCTACTTTTGTCACCAACAGAGAATGAAATGGAAATCGATCTTATTAAAGGGCCAAATATTAAATCCATACCTACGCTTGCACCACTGCCACGAACCATAAAAGCTCCTGTTTTATTAAAACTAAATGACAATGTATCAACAGATGAAATTTTGAAAGCAGGTGCCATTGTCCTGCCATTCAGGAGCAATATTCCGGAAATAAGTAAGTGGGCATTTCATGCTTTTGATGCGGAGTTTCTTAAAAAATCAGAAGTGGCACAAAGTCATTTTGGAGGTCATTTTGTTGTTGCAGGTGATAATTATGCACAAGGCTCCAGCCGGGAACATGCGGCCCTTGCCCCTAGATATTTAGGGCAATTTGGTGTAATTGCAAAAAGTTATGCACGCATAGGCTGGCAAAATCTGATAAATTTTGGCATTGTTCCCTTTGAATTTGAACAAAGCGAGGACTATGAAAAGATAAACCAGAACGATGTTATTTATATAAAAGACCTTTATGCGGCAATTGAACAAAAAACTTCAATTCCTGTAAAAAACACAACCCAAAATTATGAATTCAGGATCAAACATAATATGAGTGAAAGACAAATGAAAATTATGATGGCCGGGGGTGCTATTAATCTTTATAAAAAGAAATTGGAAAAGGAAGTATTTTAAACTGAACTATTAAAAAAGGAATCCTGAATTATTTAATTAATTCAGGATTTCTTTCTTTTATTATCAACTTGACTTTATCTACTCATTAGTTTCGAACAGACTTATACTAAAATAGCTTCCAATTCATTAAGTTCTTCATGATTAATATCCGCTTGAGCTTCTTTTTTTAAATTAGGATAAAATCGATCAATTAATATTCTAATAATTGCGAAACTTTTTGGGGATCTCAAATCCGGTTCTACAAGTTCATCAATTAAATAGCAAATAAGCTTCTCCTTCTTTATTTTATACTGTTCAAGCATTAAAGTGGAAGTGTTGGCAGAATGCAATTTAATCATGTCATCAACCTTTTTGATGTCATCAATTAAATCCATTAATCTATACTTTTTTACTTGATCCATAATATACAAAGTTAATAAATAATTTCCAAGAATCCCTTGGGGTTCTTTTTACCCGACAAATCTCGTCTTGTTTTGTCGAATCTATCCATCCAGTAGGAAACATCACTTTTGTAAAAGAAGTGTTTCTCATGACTTTCTGAATAAACCTCTAGAATATATGCATCTACGCCATAAACTTTAAAAGACCCTTTTACACAAAAATTATCAAGTTGTGTGCCTAATTTTGCAACTACCTGATAATCTATGAAAGTTATCATATCAATATCCTTTGGATTTGGTATCTGCGTTACAAAAGAACCGTTAATCCATTGTTGTAACGGCTGTCCTTGCAACAAATTTTTTAAAGCATCTGAATATTTTATATAGCTGTCAAAAATTTTAGGTCTTGTAGCAGAAGGAATTGCATCCACAAAGTGTATTTTTAATTCAGCAACAGAAGCCACAATCTTAGTGTTGGGGGTTAATAATCCTTTTGAATCAAATTTTAGCATAGGACAAAACCATGTCTTTTTTCATTTTGCTTTTTATAAATTAATCGGAAATCATTTATTCATCAATTCCCGATTTTCTTCTGGCTTTTTTACACCGTTTTCACCTTATTCCAGGGCTTAATTTGCCAATTGATTAATCCTGTGCAAATATGATTTTTCAGAATATCATACACTTCAACATTGAGTTCCACAAAAACTGCATCTTTATTAAACAAGGGGGCAATCACATTTTCTTCAACCCATGAGTTGCTCAATTCAAATTTTGCATACACATTTGTTTTTGCCTGGTAATGATAGGTCATGTGAATGTTTTTTAAAATAATCCTATATCCTTGAACCTCATTTGATGACAATAAAACCATCCCTGTAGCATATTCACAGAGTGTTGCCAAAGCGCAGGCATGAATTCCTTTAATGTGGTTGAGGTTTGATTTTTTATAAGGAAGCTCGATTTCCACGGCCTGATTAGTTATTTTTTTGATTTTAAAGGAATGGGGTTTGTTAAAAGGCACGAATCGGGCTGCTGCTTTATTTAGCAGCCATAAATAAAAAGATGATTTTTGTGCTTTTGCAATAAGCCAGTTTAATCGCTTCATGTATAAAGATTTTTTTAAAGATAAATAATTAAAATTTCAATGCATGATCAGCATTAATTCATTTAACCCCAAAAAATCAAACCCTGCATGAATAAAGAGCTTTGAAAGGAAATAATTCCATGCAATTTAGTGTAAAATGCACATTCTGGTTTTTCTTATTTGTTTTTATGTGTCTTTTAGCTAGTTACTTAAGTTTGTTTTTGTTTTCTGGTGAACAAAAAAACAGTGGTTTTTATTTTCCTCTATTTGTTTTTTTGCTAGCTTCGCTTATAAAGCAACCTTAATACTTAATAATTATGACACGAATTTTCCAACTAATATTCCTTGTATTTTTCTTTTTTGCGCATTTAACTCTTAATGCCGCAGAAAATAATTTAAGTAGAAATAAAGAAAAAAAAGCGACAAATTCATTAAATATGAATTCACTCCTTGTAAAGCCCGCAGGTTCTAGCAAGGACATAACTGATGGCGGTTTTTTCTTTTACTTAGGAGTTTTTAAACCTTCAAAAAATTATATGTATCCCCCTGATTTTAGTAATGATTCACAAAGACGTTTTAAGATGGGGTTTGATATGGATCTTGGAAACATGTTTAAAGTTACGGATTTAGGACCTATGTCAATTGGCTTGAAAGCAACTTTTCTTTCTGGTGGCTATACTGCGATGAAAACTGACACTTCAATTTGGGGAACCCAAAGGATTATTAATGGAAGCCTTCCAAGACTTGGACCTTATCTTTCTTTTGAAATAAGCGAATCTATGGCCTTTGACTTATATTACCAGGCAGGACCAAGTTATGTGTTGATGTTTGACCGCGATTGGGGTTCAATAGGTGATGGTTTTATTGGGCTTACACATGATTTTGGTTTTGCATACCGATTATCTTCACTTTCAATAGGTGCTGGATATAGAATGGGAAAAGTTCTTGATATGAACCAACTTGGAGAAGGCGTAGACAAAGAATTCAGAAATCTTGCCCGGACGAATAACCTAAGAGTGTTTATTGGTATTAAAGTTTAACTTTTCTATTCCTTAAATACCTTGTTTATTAATTGGCCAACAAAAAATTATAACCAAAACCCCGAAGGGGTGTTATAAAAATAAACAATCAATAATTTCACCCTCGGGGTTGAACTGGAATTAAAAATATTAATCTATAATTGTATCATCCCTTCGGGGTTAGCTTTTTCAGTGGCCTCCTTTTAGGGAGGCCACTTTTTTTAATTTCTAAAGTATTCTTATTTAGCTATTCATGCTTTAATTAATGGTATTGATACAAGTGTGATCCTGTATTGTTTTTATAGGTCCATTCAACTTTCAATCCCCAGGGACATCCGCTGTTTACAACATTTCCACTGGCATCCACACCTATTGTTGTAATGAAACTAAATTCCTTTGCATCAACAATAATTTCCATTTTTCCGGCTACCGGCTTGTGAGCCCCGCATGTGGTATTCCATATTACCGGTTCTGTAACCTGGCTTGTAAAATTATCACCATCCTTGGTTACACCCCAGTTTTCTAAATTAGAAATATTATTTTGGGTTCCGGTTCCTTCTCCTTTAATCTGATAAACGGGGTTAGTCCAGGTATGGGTATATCTTCGTGATATGTTAAAAGTGCTGGTTGTTTGATCATCAAATTTCACAATCAGGTTACTTCCATTAACATCATGTATCAACTGATTCTGCATACCAAAAAGAAGTGTTATAACATTACCACCACTTGTATTTGTTAAATTGTTGGTTCCGTTAAAAGTAAGGCTTATATTATCATTAACCCTTGTAACTTTATAATCGATATAATCAATAGTTAACACAGCATTTACGTCACTCCATCTTTTCCCTGTGGCATATCCTTGTAAAGTAAGCTTTACACTTCCACTTCTTTTTCTATTGTAACAATTAGTAGAGCCATCAAAAACAATAGTAATAATTCCCTGGGATCTTAATGAAGTATCCACGGTTGCACCACAAATAGAATCTCCATATGCTCCAGGAATTTGGGTTTTCCCGCTATAAGAACCAGAAAGCACCTGATTGGCTTCGTTTACAACATTGTCAATGTTTGACTGAATGTTTTTATTGTCTTCTGATATTGCTCCATCTTCCTTTTTGAATTCCTTGTTTTTCCGACAAGATTCAGTAAAAACCAAAGTAGATAAAATAACAATTACGAATAATGTAGTTTTTAATCGTTTCATAAGCATATAATTTGTTTTATAAGTGTAATCCCGATTTATCGGGAGCCCTGTTTATTCATTTGTGATTGTGCAGGCTATTACATGGTTTTTTTGTTTAGAAACAAATTTACATCTTTTTTCAACTCAATTAAAAATTATTTCGGTAGATAAAGAAAAAATATATTCATGTGGAGAATAAGTGAAGGTATGTTAACCCAATGCCTTGTTGTTATGGAAAATCAAGACAATAAATCTATAGCAATTACAAGTCTAAGTTATCCTGATCTTTATCTTCCCGTTCAATTTCCCAGCTAATTTTTTTAATACTCTCCTGAAGCCCAAGCATGCTTGTTACTTCTTCTATAAGGTTATCATTTCTGCCAATTGAAAGAATAGAGGCTTTGATTTCCATTAGATTATCCGTGTCGGTATCAGAACTATTCAAGGAATACAATTTTAAAGCTGTATTGTCAATATTTCTCATAAGAATTGCCCTGATATTGCTTTCGTTTTTTTTAGGGCAGGTGATTTTAATTGTATAAATTATATAGGACAAACCTGGAGACAAAGATCTCTTTCCAATAAGATAACCTAATGGGCGAAGGGAGAGATGGGCTAAAATTACTACAATTGCTCCAACCCCTGCTTCTCGCCAAAACCCCATGCCTGTTAAAGAACCAATTGCTGCAGAGCACCAAAGGGTTGCTGCTGTATTTAAGCCCCTAATGTTAATACCCTCCTTAATAATTACTCCTGCACCTAGAAAACCGATTCCTGTAACAATTTGAGAGGCTATTCTTGAAGGGCTGGCATCATCATCATAAATATTAACCGAAATAAGAACATATAAGGCAGCTCCTAGAGAAACCAGCGCGTTAGTGCGTAAACCTGCATTTCGCTGTTGCCATTGCCGCTCAAAACCAACCATGCCTCCCAATAAAAAAGCCAACAATACACGAATTATAATAACATGTAATTCCACAAAATTTCCTTTTCTATTAAATATACGAAAATGTGATGGAAATAAAAGGATTTAAATCAATAGAGATTTACGACAACAGAACCGTCAGAAACAATTTTAAAAATTTTTTCCACTGTGTAAATGGATTCTTTCCTGCTTTTGGGGCGAAAAACAACTATATAATTACCAGGTTGTAATTGCAATGTTTCAGATAAGTTGTTTTCATTCAAATCATACAACCAGTTCATTTTTTCATTCTCTTGGGTAAAAACACTTCCGTAACCAATTTCTTTGGCATTAAGCTTTACAGTACCGGGTTTCGGAATTTCAATTGTATGGGTCAAGCTCTGTGTAATGTTAACATTATTAATATAAATTCTTGGAAGTGTAAGTATTTCAAGGTCATAAACACCAACCAGGTATTTTTCGGTAGTATTCACTTCTTGAATATGCAAAGTCTTTTTATCACCGCTTTTTCTTACAATAGTATGTGTTTTTCCAATTGCCGAACCATAAGTGGGGGTTTTCAGGTTTAATTTTCCCTGAGGGGCATCAACTCCAATAACATTGTGTTTGCCAGGGAAAAGCACTATGCTATCCTTTATGACTTGTGGAATGGTGTTAACAATTAGTTTATAGGTAATGACAGGATCTATTTTAACCGTATCAGGGTTTCCGGCTGAATTAATTGTGTGTACATAATTGTACATAAGGTTTTTTGTATGGTAATCGTAAAAACTCATGTTTACATTGGTCTCACTGGGCTTTCCTGAAATATCCAGTAAGTTAACCTGGGCAGTGGTAACATTAACCGTTTGTGTAATTATTACATCAATAATTTCCGTAAAAACTCCTGGTTTAGCTATATCGTAAAAAGGCCCAACACAATTAAAGGTTTTTGCCTCTTCAATAGATAATCCCATTCCAATAACAAAAGGCCTGAAACGAATTCCTTTTTCTTTTAGCTTTATGGCTGCTTCACAAATATCACCATTGCATTCCTCGATTCCATCTGTTATTAAAATTATCATATTTACACTGGGGGAATTGGGGAAATCATCTGCTGCCTCAATCAATGAACGGGCTATGGGGGTTGTGCCTTTGGGTGATGTGTTTTTAATTTTCTCTTTTATTGTTTCAAGATTGTTTTTATAAAAAAGGACTTCGAGTTTGGTATCGCTGCAATCCTGAGGTGGTACCTTTTTTTGATGCCCGTAAATTCTAAGACCAAATTCGGTATTGGATAATAATTTAAGGCTATCGGCAAATTGAGAAAACATTTTTTTTGCAGTTTCAATCCTGGTACTTTCCTCGTATTTTTCATACATGCTATTTGAAGCATCAAAAATGATCAAAATGCGTGTTAGGGGTTTTTGTTTTTGCTGAGAATGTGCAAAAAATGAACCCAAAAAAAGTAGTGCAAAGAGTAAAAACCGCATCAACTAAATTAAAATTTACACAAAATTAAGGAATATAAAAGAGAAATGACTTTTTCTTTTTATCTGTTTTCTATAACGGTGGATAAAATTTGCATAATGAAACATAAAAATCTGAAAAAAATCACTGTCGTAAAAAATTGATTTGATAGCCTTTAAAACTAGTCAGATACCCATTTCGATTATTCCTCCAAATTTTGTATATTTAAAAGGAAAACGCAAATGACTGGGGATTTTTTCAGGCAATCAAGGCTCTAAATCCGAATTGCCCTAAGTGGTATTGTGTTTATAATTTATTCGTTTTTTATTTATCAATGGAACTCAATGAAGTTTAAAGCTTTGATTTTTAATTATAATATGGAATATTTTCATTCCTGTTTGTATATGACTATTTCAAAATAGAATAAAACGATTTTTTAAATAAAACACTTGTAAAGTCTAGGAAATTGAAAAAGGAACAAGAGGTAAAAGGTACATTAAAATCCTCAGAAGAAAGATATAGGCACTTCATTAGCATTTCTCCTATTGGGTTTTTCGAAACAGATGAAGAAGGCTGTTTAATCTTTGCAAATCCAAAATTTATAAGAATATCTGGATTTTCGAGAGAAGAACTAATGGGTACAAAGTGGACCAGCAAAATTTATAAAGAGGATAGAAAAAGTATTACTGATGCATGGGAAACTTTCATAAATCATGGGGGGGAGTTTAATCAAGAATTCCGGTTCGAAAAACCAAATGAAACAATTGAATGGGTACGCGGGCTCTTAAAAGAGATTGTTGATAAACACAAAAAAAACAGGCGTTATATAGGGACAATTAGTGTTGTAACGGAACAAAAGAAAACAGAACAGGCACTTGATCTGGAAAAAACTAAGCGCTTAAAGGCCGAACACTCCGAAGCCGTATTAAAAAACACATTGGATAGTATTGATGATGGTTTTGTTGTAATAAACAAACATTGGAAATTTACCTATGTAAATAAAATGGCAGAACGATTATTGGATGTGGAACAAGATGAAATCATAGGAAAAAGCATTTGGAAAGTTTATTATGAAGGGCTTAACTTCAGAGATTTTCCTTTTTATACGAATTGTATTAAAGCAATGAATGAGGATGTAACAAACGAATATGAACACTATGAAATTTCCTTGAATAGGTGGTTTTTAGCTCGAATTTATCCTCATAAAAATGGACTATCAATTTATTTTAATGAAATTACAGATAGAAAAAAAGCTGAATTAAATGAAAAAGAAAGAAACGAAAAATCCATTCGATTTCAATCTGCTTTGCTTGAAATAAGCAGGATCAAGTATAAAAGCATGGATGAAACTTTCAGAGAAATACTTAAAATTGATGCAAAAGAAATTGAAACAGATAGAGTTAGCATTTGGCTCTTTAACAAGGAGAAAACCGAAATAATTTGCATCCTGTTATATAGCAAAGAAAAAGATGTTTTTGAAAAAGATATAGTACTAACAGCATCAGACTATCCCTTCTATTTTAAAACTCTTGAAAAAAACAGGGTAATTGCAACAACAAATGCATTAACAGATCCATCAACCAATGAATTAACATCTCATTACTTAATCCCCATAGGAATATCTTCATTAATGGATATTCCTATTCGTTCGATGGGCAAACTAATTGGAATAGTTTGTCATGAGCATATTGGGCCATTAAGAGAATGGACAACAGAGGAGCAGAACTTCGGATCTTCAGTTGCTGATATGGTTGGGTTAGCCATTGAGTCATTTGAACGAAAAAATGCTGAAAAAGAAATGGTTAAATTTGAGTCTGTGGTTAAAAACAGCATTGATTTTATTGCTATTTCTTCCATCCAAGGGAAAATGCTGTTTTTAAATGAGGCCGGCAGAAAAATGGTGGGACTGGGATTGAAAGAAGATATACATTCAAAAACAATTGTAGATTTTGTGACCCCCAAAGAGCTTAACAGGGCTTTAAAGGTAGTACTTCCAACAATAAAAGAAAAAGGATTTTGGAAGGGAGAATCCTCCTTGCTTCATTTTAAAACTAAAAATGAAATTCCGGTAAGTGTAACTTCATTTGTATTGAAAGATCCTGAAACAAATGTTCCCATAGGACATGGAACTATTCAGAGAGATATTTCAGAACTCTCAAGAATAAACATAGAACTTGACCAGTTTGTATACAGTGCTTCCCATGATTTAAGATCTCCCCTCACAAATATTTTGAGCCTACTGTATATTTTAAATACTGAAAACAAGGAATTAGAAAACAAGCAGTATCTTGATTTAATTGAAAAAAACGTTTGGAAATTAGATAGTGTAACAAGAAATATAATAACATATTCCTGGAATGCAAAGGAAGATATTAAAATTGAACGATTGGATTTAAAAGCAATTGTTAAAGAATCTTTTGATAACCTGAATTATTTGCATCAGGGAATTGAAATTGAAATTAAGATAAGCATCAATGAGAGTATTCCCTTTTTTTCAGACAAAAATCGTCTTTTAATAATTTTTCAAAACCTTATTTCAAATGCTATAATATACAGGGCATCATACAATCCCTGTATTTCCATAGCAGCTAAAGTAACCAAAGAAAAAGCAACAATACTATTTGAAGATAATGGCATTGGAATTCCAGTAATTTATATTGATAAAATTTTTGATATGTTTTATAAAGCAAGTACCAAAAGTCCTGGATCAGGTATGGGATTATACATTGTAAAAGAATGCCTGAGAAAATTGAGTGGAAAAATCAGTATCTATTCGAAAATAGAAAAAGGAACAACCTTAATCGTAAAAATTCCAAATGAAAACAAACCAAAAGCCTGATGCAATTTTATAGCTTTCCAATTCGCAAGTTATTCGTACGTAGTGGGGCAAATGTGAAAAAATTAAAATAAAAAGGAATTAATTCGATATTAAAAAGGCCTTTATCTGGTCTTTGTGAAATGCACTGCTTTTGAGAGAAATTTAAAATGCAATTCATTTCTTTTTACCCCTTATTGCGGCCTGTTTTTGAAGTATAAAGCAAAATCAAGTAAAATCAAAAAACAAGTTGGCTAATCCGAAATAGATTAGTAAACCTGTAATATCCACCACCGTTGTAATGGCGGGACTTGCAGCAACGGCAGGGTCACCTCCAAAGCGTTTTACAAGCAAAGGGAGACTTGCTCCAATTATGGTAGAGGTAACTACTTGAAGTGTAAGTGCGAGTGAAATGAACATTGCAATCATTGAAAGGTTGAATTTGTCTGGGACTTCTGTTTCCCAGGATAGGAAAAGCACTTTGGCATAAGCCAAAATTCCCAGGCAAATTGCCAGAAGAAGTGAAATACGAGCCTCTTTAAAAATAATTTTGAACCAGTTTGTAATATTAATCTGACCTAGGGCAAGTGCTCTAACAACAACTGTTGCCGCCTGGCTTCCTGCATTTCCACCTGTATCAGCCATCATTGGCATATACAGTGCAAGGATAATGAGTTGTTGCAGGGCATTTTCATAACTATGGACAATAAGACCAGATATAACACCCACAACAGCAAGACTTGCAACCCATACAATTCTCTTTCTAAAATGCTGAAAAGCGGTTGTTTCCAAATATGGGAGTCCGTCAGGATCAGGCACAATACCCATAAATTTCTCAAAATCCTCTGTATGCTCAGCCCTGATTACCTCGATGGCCTCGTCATGACTTACAATTCCAACCAATTGGCCCAAAGGGTTTAATACTGGAATTGCAACTAAATCATATTTTTCAATTTTTCCAGCAACACTCTCTCTGTCTTCCATTACCTCGGCATAGATGAAATTTTCATGCAGGGCATCTTCAACAAGGGTTTTAGGATCCTCTAAAATCAGATCTTTTAAGGTAATAAAGCCTTTCATTTTCATCCGATCATCTACTACATAAATATAATAGACCATTTTCTTTGAAGGGGCGTCTCTTCTTACTTTTTCAATGGCTTGCTCAACTGTCATGTTGCTTCTAACAGTAGCAAAATCGGTACTCATGATACCTCCTGCAGTTTCGGGAGGATAGGAACTCAGATGGATAACATCTTCGCGGGTTCTTTTATCAAGGAATGGAAGCAGCTGCAATTGCTGCTCGATATCAAACTCCTGGTAAAGATCGGCTCTCACACCAGAAGGCATTTGCTTGAAAATATCGGCAAAATGACCTCTATCAATCAGTTCGAAAAGTGCAAGTTGCAAATCAAAGTCTAAATCTGAAAAAATTCTTCCCTGTTCTCTTATATCAAAAAGAAGCAGGTAATCTATGATTTCTTTCTCTTCGAGCTCCGAGAGTATATCGGCCACCTCAATGGTTGGCATTTCCTGGAAAGTCTCCAACAAAGCCTCAGTATTTTTAGCCTGAAGCATTTCCTGGATTTCTGCGTATTTTTTATCGTCCTTTTCCATTATAAACTCGATATACTTAAAAAACAATAGGGAGCATTAAAAGGGGAGATAAAAACAAGCGGGAATGCAATTCTTACAGGATAAAATACCTGTACTAATGATTCAAATCCTTGAAAAGGAATTGAAACTGCGGCCCCACGTTGAGTTTTAGCTCTGAATGACTTATCCCCCGAAAACGGGGAAAGCTGCTTTATGCTATGCCTTAATCCGGCAAAGCCTGCTCTACCCATTGGCGTCTTTCGACATTTCCGGGCAGCAGCCTGTGTTCATTCAGTAACCTCACCTAACAGGCAACTATTGATAATAAAACGGGTGCAAAAGTAGTGATAATTTATTGGAATTGCAATTCAACCCTAATCTCAATTAATATCTGTGATTTTTTTTTGATTTCAAAGAAATGACAAGCTGGAGAAAACCAGTAAAAAATTATTCAATTAAAAATCCAGGTATACTGCTACTTTTACTGGATTCTATATTTGCTTATAAATTTGGATTTGTAGTATCTGTTGCTTTGCTATCTGCTGCCTGAATAAGCTTTTCCCTGAGCGTTTGTTCGTAATTAGCGGGTATGTTAGAGCCGTTGTAAAGCGGATAAAATGCAAGATCCTTAGAAACTATTTTAGTAACAAAAACTTTTTTGTTTTCCTTGTCAAGGTGAATCATTTCCATTGGAATCAACAAGTGGTTTTCCGCGGTTCCAGTCACAAAATGTTTGTCTACAATCATATCTGCATATTCAACCTTCATATTGTCTTTGTCAACAATAAGGTCTTCAACTTTTCCAATCTTTACATTATCTGAACTAAAAACATTCCATTGTATAATATCAGTTTCATTGTCAGCGATTTCAAAGTCTTCCAGTTTTTTTAAGTTATAAAGCCTTTTTACATCCTTATAAGTTGTGGTTTTATCAATTCTCATTTTTCCTCCTTTTTTTAGTTTTACCAATTTTCGCTTCTGAAACGGACATTTTCTGTGTCATAGCATCAAGTGCAAATGCAGCCTCTTCAAAAAAATCAATTATCTGAGTTCCTTGTTTCAATGCAGGGGTATTTGGATCAACAGCCCGGGCAGTTGATTTAAGATTTTGCACTTCATTGGATACTTCAGGAAAATGTTCTTCTTGAACAGCCACAATAATATCAGATGCAAGTTCGAAAGCTGACCTCAGAGAATCGGCATGGGCAAGCGATTGGGGATCTTTTTGAATGTTTTGTGCAGTTTGTTTTAATTGTTCCTTTTTTTCCTTTATTTCGGCCGTTTCACTGTTGGTTTCATTTACAAGTGCATCAAGGGCAGAGGCTAATTTGAGGATACTCTGTGATGAATATTCATGGCTTTGGTCCATTTTTTCTTCAGGATCGGTTTGTCTAACATATTTAATATAATCAGTTACCTCTTCCGGAACTTCTGTTTTGGCTAAATCCGAATCAATTACCCTTTGCTCTCCATTGTCTACAAGTAAAAGAATTACAACTATTATTAATATTAATGCTATAACCCATGGCCAAACAGGTTTTTTCTTTTTTTGAATATGTATTTCTGCCATTTTCTAAAATGTTAATTACTGTATTTTAAATTTAATCATTAATTATGGGAAATAAAAATATATTGCAAATGAGGTCATTAGGGTTAAAAGCAAAGGAAATCAACAAAAGCTAATCTAATTAAAGCAGGAGGTTTTTTAGCAACAATTTTTGGTTTGGAATTTGCCTTAAATTCAATAAAAAAAGGAATGAAAACAATAGAAAAAAAACAAAAAAAAACCGGACAGGAATATTTCCAGGTTACTCCTGATTTATGGGGGATGAGAATATTATTTGTAAATGTATATATGGTAGTAGACCATGTGAATGAGAGTTGGGTTTTAATAGATGCAGGCCTAAAGGGATCGGAGAATAAAATCATTCAAATGGCACAGGATTTATTTGGTAAAGACAATCCTCCATCGGCCATTATATTAACCCATGGACATTTTGATCATGTGGGAGCTCTTGAAGAACTACTAAAAACATGGAATGTTCCGGTTTACGCCCATTCTTTGGAACATCCCTATTTAACAGGGTTTTCATCTTATCCCCCACCTGATCCAACTGCTGGTGGTGGTCTAATGTCCCTCATGTCATGGGCATATCCAACAGATCCTATCGACATTAGTTCCAATCTTCATGCACTTGAAAATGGCAATGTGCCCATTTTAAAGGAATGGGAATATATTCATACTCCAGGACATAGCCCCGGTCATATTTCCCTTTTTAGGAAAAGAGGAAATATTTTAATCGCAGGTGATGCTTTTGTTACCACAAAACAGGAATCTATACTTTCGGTTTTGTTCCAGGAAAAGATTATTTCAGGACCTCCTCGTTATTATACAACAAATTGGGCAAAAGCATATAATTCTGTGAGAACTCTTTCCCGATTAAAGCCAGAAGTTGCTGCTACGGGTCATGGAGTGCCCTTTTATGGAAAAGAATTGCGGAAAGGGATCAGGCATCTGGAAGAGCATTTTTATTCTGAATCAGTTCCAAAAGAAGGGCGCTATGTTAGTGAACCTTCTCAAGAAGACGAATATGGGGTTACTTATGTTCCCCCTCTAAATTTAAAAACCATTGTTAAAATTGGACTCTGGGTGGGTGTTTCTATTTTTTCAACAGCTTTTTTTGTGCTGAACAGAAAAAACATCTTAAGGTTATTCACAGAAAAAAATTTAGGAAGTCAAATAAAAAGTAAGACTAAGGAACTTCTTCCCGTTAAAACTTTAGGAAAAAAATTATCAAAAGTTAAATTGTTATAGCATTTGAATATTTATGTAAGTATAGGAGTATAGACATCTTAAGGTTATTCACAGAAAAAACTTTAGGAAGTCAAATAAAAAGCAGGACTAAGGAACTTCTTCCCGTTAAAACTTTAGGAAAAAAATTATCAAAAGTTAAATTGTTATAGCATTTGAATATTTATGTAAGTACAAAAAGTATCTAAATCATTTCCTGGATTTAGGGGTGAAGTAGGACGGCAAAAACAAGCATTAAAAGCACCCCAAGAACTTTCTATGGATTCCATGGAAGGTTCTTTTGTTTTTTTATCATTGGACTACATTTGGGGGCATTGGGCAGCATAATGTGTATAGCTGTTGGCTGTTTTATAAGGGGAAAATTTTGGCGAAAACTTTGCCAAGGGAATTGCCTGCTGCCAAAACTATATGAATTACTCTTTCGAACTTAGCCACATTCGACTTTTTTGTTATTGGGGTCAGAATATAAACTTTCCAAAAACCTTGGTTAAGGTTATGAATAAATATATTTTCTTTCCGTTGGAATAGCCAAAAAGCCAAATTAGATTGCGACATTTGAAAATTGGACGTGGGCAACATAAAACCAGGTGGACATTATTTTGGCAATTGGAGTGAATTGGTGTTACTTTAAATTAATAACTAAATGAATAGCATGAACCTTAAAGTTGATTGGTTTTTTACCAAAGCCACAAAATGGCAGGAAGCATATGCCGAATTAAGAACGATTGTCCTTGATTGTGGGCTGAATGAAGAATTGAAATGGGGAGTTCCTTGTTACACATTTCAAAACAATAACATCGTTTTAATTCATGGTTTTAAAGAATACTGTGCACTTCTATTTCACAAAGGCGCTCTGCTGAAAGATGAAAATGGTATTTTAATACAACAGACAGAAAATGTTCAGGCTGCACGACAGATTCGTTTCACCTCCGTTAAGGAAATAAATAAGATAACAAAAGTTTTGAAAGCTTATATCAAACAGGCAATTGAAGTGGAAAAGGCAGGTTTGAAAGTAGAAATGAAAAAGACTACAGAATTCAAAATGCCTGAAGAATTTCAAACTGTTTTAGAGGATATGCCTGAATTAAAAAAAGCCTTCTATGCACTGACTCAGGGACGACAAAGAGGTTACATGCTTTATTTTTCTCAACCTAAACAATCAAAGACCCGTGAATCAAGGATTGAAAAATATTTGGAAAAAATTCTCAGAGGACAGGGCTTAGACGATAAACAAACTTGAAGAAACAGATAAACGAATTACGAAGAGCCCCATAACAGCGGTGATTGTTGAACAACCATCTTAAAAAATAAAAAACTGCAGCTGTTTCATTATTTAAATTAATCATATACTATTGTTTAAAGAAAAGGGTTATAACAAAAGAATTTATTCTTACTTTTGATTAACATTTTAAAAAAGTAAAACAATAGTTAATTGTTCAACAATAAACAAATTGATTTATTAAAAACTGTAGGAATTCATGCTAAAAACCTGAAATTCTGCAAATAATTATTCTTTATATTGCGAATACACCCAGTGATGTTTTAAATGGGTGTATCTTTGTTGAATCTGTTTAAATAACAAAATTTGAAACTATACATTAAATACATGGTAAGCAATCGCTGCAAGTCTGCGGTGAAGGATGAATTAAAAAAACTTGGTCTTCATTTTATCCTGGTTGATTTAGGAGAAGTTGATGTTATGACTATTTCCCATCAGCAAAGAGAACTGTTAAAAACAGGTTTACTCGAGGCAGGATTAGAATTAATGGATGACAAGCGGGCAGTTTTGATTGAAAAAATCAAAACTGTAATCGTTGAAATGGTTCATCATACAGAGGAGATAATCAAAGTGAATTTTTCAACGTATTTAAGTGAAAAATTAAACCACGATTATACGTATTTGTCTAACTTGTTTTCTGAGTTACAAGGCACTACTATTGAGCAATTTATAATATGCCATAAAATTGAGCGGATAAAAGAATTGATGATTTATGGCGAACTGAATATTACAGAAATAGCCTGGAAAATGAACTACAGCAGTGTTGCGCATTTGTCAAATCAATTTAAAAAAATAACGGGTCTGTCACCTTCTCACTTTAAAAAGTTGAAGAACCAAAGGCGAAAACCAATTGAGGAAATTGGCACTTGCCGTTAAAACAAACACATTGGAAACAGCAAAAAATCAAGATTTTCTATACGCAAGAAACATAATCGAGGCCAGCCTTGATCCGTTAATTGCAATAGATACACTTGGAAAGATAACCGATATGAACCAGGCAACTGTGAATATTATTGGATTAACTCGCGAAAAAATTACCAATACCGATTTCTTTAGTTATTTTACTGATCAACAAAAATCACGTGAAGTTTATGAGCAGGTTCTCACTAATGGATCTATTGCCGATGCTGCGCTTACCTTTGTCAATAAAAATGGGAAATTAACAGATGTATTGTTCAATGGATCTGTTTACAAGGATAATAAAGGAAAAACTCTTGGCGTAGTTGTTGTTTCAAGAGGAAATCAAAAAAGGGCTGAGGAGTTAATGCTTGCCAACCAAGAGCTCTTATTTCAAAATAAAGAGAAAGGAAAGCGTGCAGAAGAGTTGATCATCGCCAATAAAGAACTTGCCTTTCAAAATAAGGAAAAAGAAAAACGCGCAAATGAGTTGGTCATTGCCAACAAAGAACTTGCTTTTCAAAATAAGGAAAAAGAAAAACGCGCAAATGAGTTGGTCATTGCCAATAAGGAACTTGCTTTTCAAAATAAGGAAAAAGAAAAGCGTGCGGATGAGTTGATAATTGCCAACAAAGAGCTAGCATTTCAAAACAATGAGAAAGTAAAACGCGCAGATGAATTGGCAATTTCCAACAAAGAGCTAGAATTTCAAAACAATGAGAAAGGAAAACGCGCAGATGAATTGGCAATAGCCAACAAAGAGCTAGCATTTCAAAACAATGAGAAAGGAAAACGCGCAGATGAATTGGCAATAGCCAACAAAGAACTTGCTTTTCAAAATAAGGAAAAAGAAAAACGCGCAAATGAATTTGCGATTGCCAACAAAGAACTTGCTTTTCAAAACAATGAGAAAGGAAAACGCGCAGATGAATTGGCAATTGCCAATAAAGAACTTGCTTTTCAAAACAATGAGAAAGGAAAACGTGCGAATGAGTTGATAATAGCCAACACAGAGCTAGCATTTCAAAACAATGAGAAAGGAAAAAGGGCAGATGAATTAGTTCTTGCAAATGAAGAACTAGCATTTCAAAACAATGAAAAAGGAAAACGGGCAGAAGAGTTGGTAATAGCCAATAAAGAACTTGTTTTTCAAACTGGAGAGAAAGAAAAACGGGCAGCAGAATTAGTAATTGCTGATATAGAACTTGATTTTCAAAACAAAGAGAAAGAAAAAAGAGAACTCGCAAATAAGGAACTAAAAGCATTTCATTATACTGCAAAATTAGCATCTCAATATTCACTTAGCCTTATAGAAGCAAGCAGAGATCCACTTGTTACAATAAGTCCTGAAGGAAAAATTACAGATTTGAACCAGGCAACAGCAAAAATAACAGGTCTTTCCCGCACTAAGTTAATTGGTTCTGATTTTTTTGATTATTTTACCGAGCCTAATGAAGCCCGTAAGGTCTATAAAGAAGTATTTGCAAAAGGATCTGTAGCTGATTCACCTCTTACACTGCGTCATAAAAATGGCAAACTTACTGATGTATTATTCAATGGTTCTGTTTATAAGGATGATCAGGGAAATGTATTAGGGGTGGTAATTGTTGCAAGAGATGTAACAGCACAAACATTGCTTTCCAAGTATTCACGAAGCCTTATAGAAGCGAGTCTTGATCCTTTAGTTACAATAAGTACAGAAGGCAAGATTACTGATATGAATCAGGCTACCATTGATATAACAGGTATAACACGCAGCAAACTAACAGGAACTTACTTTCTGAATTATTTTACAGAGCCGAAAAAAGCCCTTGGTGTTTATCAGGAAGTATTTGCAAATGGATCAGTTACTGATTCCCCTCTTACACTGCGTCACAAAAATGGCAAGCTTACTGATGTTCTCTTTAATGGATCAGTATACAAGGATGATAGAGGAAATGTGTTGGGAGTAGTTGTTGTAGCAAGGGATGTTACTGATCAAAAAAGAATTGCAACAGAACTCCTCGAGGCTAAAGTTTTTGCTGAATTGGCAACAGTTTTTGCTGAAGAGGCTAAGGCAAATGCTGAAAATGCAACAAAAATAGCTGAGGATGCAGTTAAAGCAAAGCAGCAATTCCTGTCAAACATGAGTCACGAGATTCGAACTCCTATGAATGCAATCATAGGGTTTACAAAAGTTGTGCTTAGGACAGAACTAACCTCTAAACAAAAAGAATATTTAAGTGCCATAAAAATGAGTGGCGATGCACTTATTGTGCTCATTAACGATATACTAGACCTGGCAAAAGTAGATTCGGGAAAAGTAACATTTGAACAAATTCCTTTTAATATGGAAGCATCCTTATCAGCGATGCTCCATGTTTTTGAAACAAAAATACAGGAAAAAAACATACAGTTGGTTAAGAATTATGATTCTAAAATTCCAACATTTTTGCTAGGAGATCCAGTTCGTTTGCATCAAATCATATTAAATTTGGTTAGCAATGCTGTTAAGTTTACAAACAAAGGCAAAATTACAGTAAGTGCACAATTACTCAAAGAAGATACTAAAAAAGCAACAATTCGATTTACGGTTACAGATACAGGAATTGGAATAGACGAAAATAAAATTCAAACGATTTTTGAAACCTTTCAACAGGCAACCAGCGAAACTTCCAGATTATATGGAGGAACAGGATTAGGCCTTGCGATAGTTAAACAATTGGTTGAGGCCCAAAAAGGCAGCATCACTGTTACAAGTAAACTTAAAGAAGGTTCTGCTTTTAGTTTTATATTGAGTTTTAAAAAAACAGTTGCTATTGTACCATTAGAGTCAGATATAAAAGAATTGGATACTAAGATCCAGAACTTAAAAATTCTGGTAGTTGAGGATATTGCTTTGAATCAATTACTAATGAAAACACTGTTGGATGATTTTGGTTTTGAATGCGATATTGCCTCAAATGGAAAATTGGCTATAGAAAAATTAGAAAGCAATTCCTATGACATTATTTTAATGGATTTGCAAATGCCGGAGATGAATGGATTTGAAGCCACGGAATACATTCGAAATACAATGAATTCTAAAATTCCAATTATAGCATTAACAGCAGATGTAACAACAGTGGACTTAGCCAAATGCAAATCTGTAGGAATGAATGATTATGTTGCAAAACCTATTGATGAAAGATTGTTATTTAGTAAAGTAATTAAATTGGTAAACAAATCGTTGTTTGCAAAGGGAAAAGAAAAAAAGGAAAAAGGTCAAAATAAAATATTAAAATGCACAGATTTGACTTATATAAGTTCACTTACAAAATCTAATCCTAAATTAATGATGGAAATGATTTCACTTTATCTTGAACAGACCACACCTTTAATTAATACCATGAAAGAAAGTATGAAAAACAAAAACTTGGTGTTACTTAAAGATGCTGTACATAAAATGATTCCATCATTTTCAATAGTAGGAATTAACAAGGATTATGAAAACATTGCAAAAAATGTTCAGGAATATGCTGCCACGCATACCCATACAGATAAAATACCAGGCTTAGTTTTACAACTACAAGTTATTTGTACACAAGCTTGCGAAGAATTAAATGAAGAATTAAATAGGCTTAAAAGCATGAACTCATGAATAAAGAAAAAATAAAAGTATTCCTGGTAGATGATGATTCAGTATTTTTAAAAGCATTAGAAATCGAATTTCTACACCATACTGATTTCACTGTTAAAACCTTTTCCACTGGCGAACTCTGTATAAAGAATTTATCCCACAATCCAGATGTAATTATTTTAGATTATCATTTGGATGGAATTGATAAAAATGCAATGAATGGCATTGAAACTTTGGATAAAATAAAGGACTTTAATCCGGACATTCCAGTTGTAATGCTCTCGTCACAGGATAAAATTGAAGTGGCCATAAGCTGTATGCATCATAAGGCATTTGATTATGTTGTAAAAAGTGAAACTTCCTTTATGCGCCTACAAAAAAACATTACTGCCTTTTTTCATTATGAAAGAATTGAAAAAGAACTCAGTTGGTATATGGCACGAATGTAATTCCCTCCTTTGCCTTTTTTATACAGGCTGAATTTATTGCATAACCTAAAGTTGCTTTCTTTTATTTGAAAGCACTAAATTAAGTATTGGATCAAATTTTCCTGAATTAAAATATGTGAATGTTGCAACTTTTTTTCAAAGTTATGTAACACCCCTCCTGTAAAATGTGCTGACCTTTGTTTTGTAAAAATTTAACAATTCATAAAAACAAAATGAAAGCAATAAATCTCCTTATAATCGGAATTGTGCTGGTTTTTTCAGGCGCAGCAAAGGCACAGGTTAATGTAAATGTAAATATTGGCTCTCCTCCACAATGGGGCCCTGTAGGATATTCTGATGTTCGGTATTATTACCTGCCAGATGTGGAAGCATATTATGATGTTCATACTTCTATGTTCATTTATTATGGAGGTGGGGCTTGGATTCATAGATCTTTTCTTCCTTCGCATCATAAGCACTATGATCTATACAGCGGTTATAAGGTAGTTATGGTGGATTATCATGGTAACTCACCCTTTTCTCATCATGATAGTTATAAGATCAAATATAAAAAAGGATATAAAGGGGGAGCACAAAAAACAATTGGTCCAAAGCCTGGCAAAGGAAACTCAAACGCAGGAGGGGGTTCCAAAAGTCATTCAAACAATCAGGCAAAGCAAGGAAATAACAAAAGTGCAGGATCTGGAAATGTAAAAGGTGGATCTCCTAACAATAACATGCAAAAGAGCCAGGGAACAGACGGTGGAAAAGGAAAAAGTGGCGGAAAAGGCGGCGGTGGTGGCGGAAAAGGCGGCGGTGGCGGAGGAAAAGGCAAGAAATAAATAAATCAAAAAATATTCAGCCAAAAATTGTTACCTGTGGAGACCAGCAACCACTTGAAAAACGGGGCGAAATCGAAAAGCCAAAAGAGTAGAAAACAAATAAATAAATAAAATGAAAACTACAAAATTCTTATTAGTAATTCTGTTTGCCGGTTTTTTTGCAATGTCAATGAATAGTTGTAAAAAATGCAAACACGAGGATCCAAGAGCAAGGATAATAAACAACGGAACAAAGGTTGCAAGTGTTCAAATTAAATCATCAGGTGGAAATACTGAGAACATAAACAACATTGATCCGGGAACAATTTCAGATTACCGAAGTTACGCTCCAGGTATAGTTACTTATACCGTTTCTGTTGAACAGAGTACTTTTCTTTATCAACTTGAAGTGGTTGAGTGTTTCGAGTACGATATTGTAATTGATGAAAACAATACAATTACATCGAAGCCAACAGACAGAAATGATTAATTGTTAAAATACCCATTCTGGTTATAACATCACTGGATCTAGAATACAGTGATATTATAACCAGAATTAAAACTATGAGGTTTAAAAATAAAAATCAGGCAAAACTGTTTTAAAACAAATACGTAAAGCCTGTTTTCATCTTTTTTTGAAAAGAAATATGGAATTCCTTTAATAAACAAAACACAAAACAAACTATTAAAACTAAAGAAATGAGACCATTAAAAACAGCTGCAATTTTAGCCTTTTGTGCAGGCTTATTATTCAGCACATCCTCTTGCCTTGTAGTTGTAAAAAAAGACAATGGAAGACATAAGGGATGGTTTAAGAACACGAACAACCCCCATCACCCCCATAGCACAAATCCAGGAAATGGAAACTCAGGAGGCAAAGGCAAAAAAAACAAGCACAAATAATAATTGCTGCATTTAGACTTAGGTTTTTTTAATGCCTGGAAAAAACTATACTAATTCTAGGATCATGCGTGAATAATGTAAATCTTTCCAAAAATTATGTAACACCTATGTCCTCTATGTTTCCCACCTTTGCCATTGAAAATTAATTCACATCTAAAAAGCCTGAAAGGGGAAATTAACCACACTCTATTTAAAACAAACAAAATGAAAAAAACAAGAAACATATTAGCAACTCTTGCAATAGTATCGGTTGTATTAATTGGCGGATGTAAAAAGGATGAAACCAAAGTTCCCAATCAAAAAGTAGTAATGAGCCCTGTGGCCATGGGTAATGCCTCTGGTTTTGCTGTACTTGCAGGTGCAGCAGTTACAAGCACAGGAGAAACAACAATTACAGGAGACCTTGGACTTAGTCCTGGAACTTCTGTTGGAGGATTTCCTCCCGGGATATTGAATGGGACTCTAAGAATTAATGATGTTATATCCAACCAGGCTAAATTGGATTTAACGGCTGCTTATAATGATGCGGCAGGCCGAACTTCGAAAGATATTGTAACTTTATCTGGCAACATTGGAGGAATGACACTTACACCAGGGCTTTATAAATCAACCTCATCACTGGAAATTTCTTCAGGAGATGTAACTTTTGATGCAAAGGGGGAATCTTCTTCTGTTTTCATAATACAGATAGCATCAACACTTACAACAACACCTGGAAGAAAAGTTATACTAAGTGGAGGAGCATTGGCTTCCAACATTTTTTGGCAAGTTTCCAGTTCAGCCAGCTTTGGGACAACTACTGTTTTTAAAGGAACGGTTATGGCATTGGAATCAATCACTTTTGATACAGGTGCTACTCTTGAAGGTAGGGCATTAGCAAGAACAGGTGCTGTTACTATGGAGGGAAATACCATTGTAAAAAACTAAAAATTATTTCGAAATAAATAAAAGGAGCATGGTCATTAAAAAGGATTTATGCTCCTTTTTTTATTGATTAAAAGTTTGAAAAAAGCATATCCGTTTTTTATCTCTCGTAATCAATAATTCATTGTGAAGGACCCGATATAAGGTGCAATTATTCACTAATTATAGGCATTACATAAACAAAATTAATTCCAGGAACCATTAATATTAAATTAATAAAGGTGTGAATGATGTAACTTATTTAAAAAGTTATGTAATACTTCCCTATTGGAAATAACTCACCTTTGTTGAGTGAAAATTAATTCACATTAAACCTTTTTTAATTATGAAAAACAATCTACTCAATTTATTAACGGCAGTTATTCTGTTTTTAATACCTACTATTCTATTTGGCCAGGCACCTAACTTAGGAACAGCTGCTGGATTTGTTCTTTTTTCAACTGATGGCGCTATTGGCAATACTGGTATCTCCCAACTTACAGGGAAGGTAGGAACCAATAACGGATCCAGCACAGGTTTTGGAAATGTAAATGGAGGAATGCATGACAATGATGGGGTAACTGCACAAGCTGCCATAGATTTACTGCTTGCTTACAATGAATTAAATGATGAAATTGCAGATTTTGCACTTGCTCCTTTGCTTGGAAATGGAGACACCTTAATTGCTGGTGTTTATGCAATATCAGCTGCTGCAACTTTAAATTTAGATCTTTTTTTAGATGCAGAAAACGATCCAAATGCTGTATTTGTTTTTCAAATTGCAGGCCCATTTTCCACAAATGCAGATTCAAAAATCAAATTGATTAATGGAGCTAAGGCATGTAATGTGTTTTGGAAAGTTGAAGGACTGGTAAGCATGGCTTCAGGAACAAAAATGAGAGGAACAATTATAGCAAACAATGCTGCAATTGAAATGAACACAGGTGATACCCTTGAAGGAAGAGCACTTACAACTGCCGGAGCTGTTACTGTTAGCGGTGTATTGGCATATACTCCTGTTGGTTGTGGAAGTCCTTCACTTTCGGGTCCAAATGCTCCTGTACTTGGTGAGGCCGCTTGCTATGGAATATTTTCTTCAGACGGACCTATAGTTAATGCTGGAATTTCCACTGTTAATGGTGATGTTGGAGCAAATGTAGGTTTAACCTCTGGTTATGATCCTTTATTAGTAACAGGAAACATTCATCCAATTCCTGATGGGTCAACAGCACAATCTGCATCTGATTTATTGCTTGCCTACAATTATTTAAATATGCTTCCACATGATATCGAATTACTTTATCCGGCACAATTTGGTGGCAACCTGGTTCTTACTCCTCATACATATGCTTTAAACGGAGCAACAACTTTTACAGATACACTTTATCTTAATGCCATGGGAAATGCAAATGCAGTATTCATTATTAAGATAAATGGAGCCCTTTCTACAAGTACTTATTCAAAAGTTATACTGGTTAATGGAACAAAAGCAGAAAATGTTTATTGGATGATTAATGGGGCTGTAGACATAAATGATTATTCTGTTTTTAACGGAACTATTGTTTCTCAGGGCGCTATTAATTTATTTACAGGAGTAACCCTTAACGGTAGAGCCCTTACAGGTGTAGGAGCTATAGAAACTGCTGCAATTGATGGCAATGCTTTAATTCCTGCAAGTTGTCCATCAACTCTAGGTGTTCAAACACTTGGTCAATCAAATTCAGTTGAAAAGGTAACGGTTTATCCTAATCCATTCCGTACTTATACCAACATCACAATAAAAGATGCATCACAAATTAATAAATCTGTTTTACATGTTTACAATGTTTTTGGAGCAGAAGTAATGAATAAAGTCATTACCAGTCAATCAACTACTCTTGATACAAGTAATCTTCCTTCTGGGCCTTATTTCTATAAAGTTATTGGTAATGACAAAACTGTTCAGTCAGGTAAAATGATTATACAACAGTAAATAAAACAAGAAAAAAAGCTGCCCTTAATCCTAATTGAAAAAGGATTAAGGGCTTTTTTTTTCTTTCAAATTCAAGTGTGAAAAGGATAAACATGCATTACAAGAGTTGGAAAAAGCAAAACAAAATTGTTATATCCAAGAATAAATATTCCATAAAAAAACCTTTCGTTTTTGAACAAAAAACATTTTCTATCCTGCTAATCTAAACTAAAGAAAAATAATTATGAACGATAATGAACTCATCAACATTTTTATTATTGAAGACAATAGGTTATTCATGCTAACATTAAAAGCACATATAGAAATTGCTTTTGTTAACCAAAAAATGAAAATATACTGTTTCGAAACAGGAGAAGCATGTATGGATAAATTTAAAGAAGTAAAACCCCAGATTGCAATTCTTGATTATCATCTTAACAGCATAACCCCTGATGCTGCAAACGGCATTAAGATTTTAGACTGGATTAAAAAGGAACACAAAGAAACTTTTGTGATTATGCTAACGGATCAAGCGGAAAAGTTGGGGGGAATGAACAAAAATCATTTCTTTGCAAAAAATATTCTACGTGCAAAGAGATGAAAACCACAGCTTGGCAAACTTGATTTTGCCAGAAGGGATCTTGGAATT